>DATLJG010000061.1:0-5272 GCA_035538995.1 Hyphomicrobium sp.
GAGATCGACGGCGCTCCATGTTTTCAGCAGGTCGTCGGTGACACCGACGGCTAATCCGGCCTTGCCATCTTCGGTGACGCCGACAACCGCGACGATGCCGGAGCCGACCTGCTTCTTGCCGTCATCGATCAGGCCGCGCAGGTCTTTCGGATTGAGGCCCTGCACCGTGCGCGCCAGCAGCTTGACGTTGCCGACGCTGCGGACGGCATCGGCCTGCTCCGAGGCGTTGCCACCACCTCCGAGTGCGAGCTGCCGCTTGGCGTCGGCCAATTGTTTTTCGAGGACTTTGCGTTCTTCAACGAGGTGCTTCAGCCGTTCAACGAGATCTTCGGGTCGCGTTTTCAAAACACCCGCCGCTTCCTTCAGGCGCCCGTCCTGCTCGTCGAGATAGGCGCGTGCACCGGCTCCCGTCAGCGCTTCTATACGGCGAACGCCCGCCGCGCTGCCGCTTTCGGCAACGACGCGAATAAGTCCGATGTCGCCCGTGCGCGAGACGTGCGTGCCGCCGCAGAGCTCGACGGACCATGCTTTGTTGGCGCCGGGGCGCGTCGATCCCATCGAGACGACGCGGACTTCGTCGCCGTATTTCTCACCGAACAGCGCCATCGCGCCCGAGGCGCGCGCTTCGTCCAACGCCATCAGTCGCGTGACGACCGGCGTATTTTCGAGCAGCACTTCGTTGGCGATATCCTCGACGGCTTTGATTTCTTCGGCGGACATCGCCTTGGTGTGCGAGAAGTCGAACCGCAGGCGATCGGGCGAGACGAGCGAGCCCTTCTGGGCGACGTGCGTGCCGAGCACTTGGCGCAGTGCTTCATGCAGAAGGTGTGTCGCGGAATGATTGGCGCGCGTCGCCGAGCGGCGCGTGTGATCGACCTCAAGTTCGACGGTGTCGCCGGTCTTGAAGCTGCCTTTCTCGACCTTGCCTACGTGGACGAAAAGATCGCCGAGCTTTTTCTGTGTGTCGGTGACGCGGAACAGAGCGCCTTTCGGGCCTTTGACAAGGCCCTGGTCGCCGACCTGACCGCCGCTCTCGCCATAAAATGGCGTCTGATTGAAGATGAGCGCGCCGTCCTCACCTGCTTTGAGCTCGGCGGCTTCCTTGCTTCCCGCAATGACCGCGGTGACGACGCCTTCAGCCGTCTCGGTATCGTAACCGAGAAATTCCGAAGCGCCGGTCTTGTCCTTGATCTCGAACCACTGACCTTCGGTGGCCGCTTCGCCGGAGCCTTTCCAGGCGGCTTTCGCCGCTTCCTTCTGCCTCTTCATCGCGGCGTCGAAGGCGCTGGTATCGACAGTGATGCCGCGCGGCTTCAGCGCGTCTTCGGTGAGGTCGAGCGGGAAGCCGTAGGTGTCGTAGAGCTTGAACGCGACGTCGCCGGGAAAGATCGAGCCCTTCTTCATGCTCGCGGAGCTTTCGCCCAATAGCTTCAGTCCGTTGTCGAGCGTGCGCTTGAACTTTGCTTCTTCGAGCTTCAGCGTTTCGGTGATCAGCGGCTGCGCGCGCACGAGTTCGGGATAAGCGTCGCCCATCTCGCGCACGAGCGACGGCACGAGGTGATACATGAGCGGCTCGGCGCAGCCCATTTGGTGGGCATAGCGCATGGCGCGGCGCATGATGCGGCGAAGCACGTAGCCGCGCCCTTCATTCGAGGGCAGCACGCCATCGGCAATCAGGAAGCTCGTCGAGCGCAGGTGGTCGGCGATGACGCGACGCGCGACGCTCAAAAATTCCGGGCTCGTGTCGCCGCCTGTTTCCTTGGCACCGGCCTTCGCGGCTTCCTGACGGATCGTTTGAATCAGAGTCTGAAATAGATCGATATCGTAGTTGTCGTGCTTGCCCTGCAGAACGGCGGCGAGGCGTTCGAGGCCCATGCCGGTGTCGATCGAGGGACGTGGAAGATCGATGCGATCGCCCGGCGCGCGCTGCTCGAACTGCATGAACACGAGGTTCCAGATTTCGATGAAGCGATCGCCTTCGGAATCAGCCGAGCCCGGCGGTCCGCCCGCAACCTTGTCGCCGTGATCGAAAAAGATTTCCGAGCACGGACCGCAGGGGCCGGTGTCGCCCATCTGCCAGAAGTTGTCGCTCGATGCGATACGGATGATCCTGTCGTCGGAGAAACCGGTGATCTTCTTCCAGATTTTGTAGGCTTCATCGTCGGTGTGATAGATCGTGACGAGAAGGCGCTTGGCGTCGAGGCCGAATTCCTTGGTCAGCAGGTTCCAGGCCAGCTCGATGGCGCGGTCCTTGAAGTAGTCGCCGAACGAGAAATTGCCGAGCATCTCGAAGAACGTGTGGTGGCGTGCGGTGTAGCCGACGTTGTCGAGGTCGTTGTGCTTGCCGCCGGCGCGCACGCATTTCTGCGAGGACACCGCCCGTGGGATGGCGCGCGTTTCCTGTCCGGTGAAGACGTTCTTGAACTGCACCATGCCGGCGTTGGTGAACATCAGCGTCGGGTCGTTGCGCGGCACGAGCGGCGACGACGGAACGATCTCGTGATTGTTCTTGCCGAAGTAGTCGAGGAAGGAAGATCGGATTTCGCTGACGCCAGCCATAGGGTGCTTTCGAGCCTTTCGCGGACCTAACCGCCTCGGGACAAATCCTTCCGAAGCGGCTCAAGGCCGCCGTTGTAGCGGCGGCCTCGGTGAGTGTCCAGAAACGGCGGGTGAGACGGAAATGCAGCACGGCGTGGTTGAGAAATTCAGGCAAACGCCGCGATCCCGAGGTCGATGCCCTCTCTCATATGCTTCGTCATGCCCGCGAAGGCCGGCACCCGTCTAAACTGGAAAAGCAGTGCCCCCGAGCCGCTTGCCTGGATCCCGGCCTGCGCCGGGATGACGACGGTTGCTGGTACGCGCCTCCGTTCGAGGATGACGGTTGTGCCCGGCATGGCGTGGCGGATTTGCCGACACTGGCCCGGCTCTTCACCCCACCCCTGACCCCTCCCTGTCGAGGGGAGGGGAATTCATCGCCTCGCCCTATGCTTCGGCCGGATGACGTCAGAAGGGATGGTGAGTCCGGGGCGGAATTTCGGAATCTTGCCCACATCGTCATGCCCGCGAAGGCGGGCATCCGTCCAAGCTGGAAAAGCGGTGACCCGATTGGCTTGGATGGATCCCGGCCTGCGCCGGGATGACGTCAGAGAGTATGGCTAGCGCAAATGTCAGCGCTTGCCCTTGGCGACTTTCTTCGTGTCCTCGTCGGGCAGAACGCCGTCATCGTCCGGCTCCTCGCCGTCGTCCTCGCCCGCTTCCGGATTGGCCAGCATCTTTTCGACAATCAGACCGGCATTGGCGCGGATGGCACGCTCGATCTCGGCGGCGGCTTTGGGATTTTCCTTGAGATACGTTTTGGCGTTCTCGCGGCCTTGGCCGATGCGATCGCCATTGTAGGAAAGCCATGCGCCTGACTTCTCGACGATACCGGCCTTCACTCCAAGGTCGATCAGCTCACCGACCTTCGAAATGCCTTCACCATACATGATGTCGAACTCGACCTGCTTGAACGGCGGCGCCACCTTGTTCTTGACGACCTTGACGCGGGTCTGGTTACCGACCGTCTCCTCGCGTTCCTTGATCTGGCCGATGCGGCGGATATCAAGGCGAACGGAGGAATAAAACTTCAGCGCGTTGCCGCCCGTCGTCGTCTCCGGGTTGCCGAACATGATGCCGATCTTCATGCGGATCTGGTTGATGAAGATCACCATGGTATTCGACTTGGAGATCGCGGCCGTGAGCTTGCGCAAGGCCTTGCTCATGAGGCGCGCCTGCATACCAGGTTGCATGTCGCCCATTTCGCCCTCAAGCTCGGCCTTGGGCGTCAATGCGGCGACGGAATCGACGACGAGCACGTCGACGGCGCCGGACCTGACAAGCGTGTCGGCGATTTCAAGCGCCTGTTCGCCAGTGTCGGGCTGCGAAATCAGAAGGTCTTCGATCTTGACGCCGAGCTTCTTGGCATACCCCGGATCGATGGCGTGCTCGGCGTCCACGAACGCGCAAATTCCGCCCTTCTTCTGGGCTTCGGCAATCACCTGAAGCGTCAGCGTCGTCTTGCCCGAGGATTCCGGCCCATAGATCTCGATGATGCGGCCCTTGGGCAAACCGCCGATCCCGAGCGCGATATCGAGCCCTAGCGATCCCGTGGAAATCGCTTCGACGTCGATCTTGTCGTTGGCGCCCAAGCGCATGATCGAGCCCTTGCCGTGGAGCTTGTCGATCTGCTGCAGCGCATGTTCGAGCGCCTGCTTCTTATCCATTTTGCCCCCTTCGAGCACAGTCCAATCCGGCCGTTCCATCCGTCTTCACCCTCAATATGGCAAGCGCCCAGCGCCTTCAATTCATCATATATGTACATGATTTGTTCCGCATTCGTCAATCATGTTTTGTTCTCATTGCGCCAGGAACGATCTGCGGCGCCGCCTCGGCGCCATAACCGCAACTTATCGGGCGCATCGCCGCCGAACCGCGTTATCTCAGGGGCAGCGCCCCCGGCGCAGATCAAAAACTATTCGAGAAGCGAGGTAGGCATGAGCAGTGATAAAGGCCGTCCGTTCGGCATTCGTATTGGCGAAGCCCTGGTGGCAGGTGGTCCCGCGGGCACGGCGGCGGAGCCGGAAGTGGCGATCGGCGAAATGAACGGGCCGTTCGGCACCGCGTTCGCGACGCTGCTCGGCGATCAGACGAAGGGGCACAGCAAGGTGCTGTCGCTTCTCAACACTGACGTGATGGTGCGTCCGCCGACGCTCTGCGTCAGCAAGGTGACGGTCGAGAACGAGCGCTACACGAACATCCTGATGGGCACCGTGCAGTACGCGACGTCGATGGGCGTCCTCGATGCGGTGCGCGCCGGCGACCTGCCGAAGGACAAGGTGGACGACCTCGGCATCATCGTTTCCGTCTGGCTCAATCCGGCGGTCGCAACGATCGAAAAGCTCGATCACAAGATCCTGTTCGACATTCACCGCAAGGCGACGGCGCTCGCCATTCACAAGGCGATGAATTATCAGCCGACGATCGACTGGCTGCTCGAAAACCAGGAGAAGGTCATTCACAAGTATTTCGAGAAGGGCCTCAAGGGCGAGATTTAGTTCTTGTCGTCATTCCCCGGCCAAGCGCGGCGAGAATTCGTCGGCGGCCGGGGATGACATTTGTGCTTAGAGCTTGTCCGTCATCCCCGCGTAGGCGGGGATCCGCCCAAGCATTGGAGTTTCTGCCGTACGACGGGCCGGGACAGATCCCGGCCTTCGCCGGGATGACGTTTTTGGGG
>DATLJG010000062.1:0-12346 GCA_035538995.1 Hyphomicrobium sp.
TTGTGCGTCGTCACTCCGTACTTGAGACAGTGCGCGCCGCCCGAGTTCATTCCGAGATTGCCGGCGATCGTGCAGGCGAGCTGGGACGATGGATCGGGCGCGTAAAAGAAACCGTTGGCGGACACACGCGACGTAATTTCAAGATTCGTTATGCCGGCCTCGACGCGCGCAAAGCGGTTGTCGTAGTCGATTTCCAGCACGCGATTCATTTTCGAGATGCAGAGAACGATTGCGTCTTCCGTCGGCAGCGCACCACCGCTGAGTGACGTCCCGGCGCCGCGCGGGATGACCTTGACGTCATTCTCATGACAATACTTGAGGATCTTCGAAACTTCGTCGGTGGTACGCGGAAGCACGACGAGCATCGGAATACGACGGTAAGCCGTGAACGCATCCGTTTCGTACGCCCGTCGCCCGTCCTCATCGAGGATGAGCAGGTCGGCACCGACGCGATTTCGCAAGCCCTCGATCAGAATGGGGCGGCGGCGAAGCACGCCGACGTCCGGTTCAGGCAGCTCGATGTGCGGCATCGCCAAATTTCTCCTCAGCGATCACCCTCGATCGGCCTCGCGCCACGTCGACCTCATTATAGCACCAATGCCGGCGTCTCGGCGCGCGGCGGCGGCTCAAGCGCAGCATGTCCGGCGGATCAGATCACCCATCGACACCCGACGTCCGTGCGGCCGTTAAGCATTTTCGCACGCGCGGCCACAACCGGCAACATCCGTGTCGCGCAAGCCACTTGCTGGGTGATCCGGTAACGCGCAGGTCCGAAGTTCAGTGCCGGTCGCCGCGCCCGAAACCTCGCGATCCACGAAATCCTTCAGGACCGTGAAACTCCGGCGGACCGCGAAATTGAGGAATGGTCCGGAAGGCCGGCGGGCCACGGCTTTCGGGCGGAGCGCGCAAATCATGCGGCTTGTGTCCCCGTTCCCGGCCGCGATCAAAGCGTCCTTGTGCGAAACATCCGCTGATGCACCCCTGGAGCGCCGCATCACAGCGCGGCGAAAACAGCAGCTTGGCGTTCATCCGGCAGGCATTGTGCTGCGACCGGCAGGCATCGGCGCAAGGATCGGCAACGGCGGATTCCGCCGTCACAAGCGCAAGCGCCGTCAAGGCGGCGACGTACGCCAACCCTTTCGACCTCCAATGCGCGCGAGACATCCTACCGCCTCCTTGCCCCTGGTCACGTTGGACGGCAGGGCCAAAGCAAACGGCGGAGGCTAAGGGCATGACCATGAACATCGGCTGAACCGTGCTGCGCCGCAGCGCATCGCGTGCCGGCACCTCATGGCCATCCTAGAACGCAAACTCCTCGAAAATATGGTCAATGTTTTTGTCCCACGGTCCCGCGTAACGTGCCAGCAAATCGTCGGCTACGGTGCGGCCCTCGCCGGCAATCCGTTCTAGCGGCGCCAAGTATATCGTTTCGTCCTCGTTCAGGGAATTGAGGCGCTTGCGATTCTTAAGGCCCATGCGGGCGATGCCTAACGCCTGATGCGCAAGGCTGCGGACGTCCGTCGAGCGGAACCGCGTCGCCAGCGCATGCCTCGGAACGCCGGTGCGAAGTTGCTCGCGTTCTTCCGCGCTCCAGTCGCGAACCATCTGCCATGCGTGATCGAGCGCCGCTTCATCGTAGAGGATGCCCGCCCAGAAAGCCGGCAGCGCAGTGATCGTCCCCCACCGTCCGCCATCGGCCCCGCGCATCTCGAGGAAGCGCTTGAGGCGGACTTCAGGAAACAGGGTCGTCAGATGGTCCGACCAATCATCGACCGTCGGATATTCGCCTTCCAGGCCGCGCAGCCGCCCGGCCATAAAATCGCGGAATGAAGATCCGGCGACGTCGATGTAGTTGCCGTCGCGGTAGACGAAATACATCGGCACATCGAGCGCGTATTCGACGTAACGCTCGTAGCCCATGCCGTCCTCGAAGGCGAAAGGCAGCATGCCGGTGCGCTGCCGGTCAGTGTCGCGCCAGATCTCACTGCGCAACGACTGGAAGCCGTTCGGATGGCCCTCGGTGAATGGCGACGATGCAAAGAGCGCCGTTGCGATCGGTTGCAGCGCCAGCGAAACGCGCAGTTTCTTGACCATGTCGGCTTCCGAACCGAAGTCCAGGTTCACCTGGACTGTTGCCGTCCGGTACATCATGTCGAGACCGCGGCTGCCGACGGACGGCATGTAGCGCGTCATGACCTGGTAGCGCTTCTTCGGCATCTGCGGAATTTCGTCGAGACGCCATTTGGGCGAGAAGCCGACGCCTAGAAAGCCGATGGCGAGGTCTTCACCGACATTGAGGATTTCGCGCAGGTGCTCGTCCGTCTCGGCGGCCGTCTCATGCACCGTCTCCAGCGGAAAACCTGAAAGCTCGAACTGCCCGCCGGGTTCGAGACTGATGGTGCCGCCCTTCTCACCCTCGGGGCGTTTCAGCGCGATGACGTTGTCGTTCTCCTTGATCGGAGCCCAACCGTGGCGCTTGATGAGTTCTTCCATCAGCGCCCGGATGCCATCCGGTCCTTCATATGGAACGGGCCTCAGCGATAGCGTGCGGAATACGAACTTTTCGTGCTCGGTGCCGATCCGCCAGTCGGCCTTCGGTTTCTCACCCGCCGCGATCCAGCGAACGAGATCGTCACGAGATTCAATCCTCGGACTTTCGGCAACTTGTTCTCGCGTCGACATGTCCGAATGGTCCGTTCATTCCCTTGGCGCCTTGCGAAGCGGGCCCGCACGGCAGGAAGCCTTATGACGGGAGCCGCATGGAACGGCAAGGTGGCTGAAGTGCTGTCTCAATGTCGCCGCCAGTCGCCGAGGACCGCATTGACAAGGGTCAGGGCGGCAACGGCCGCCGTGTCGGCCCGCATGATCCGGGGGCCAAGCGACACGGAAACCACGAACGGCTGAGCCACGAGACGGCGGCGTTCGTCCTCGGAAAAGCCACCCTCGGGACCGATCAGCACAGCCAACGGACCCGGGCGGACGCGACCAAGCGCCTCGACCGGATCGAGGGTCGTATCGTGCTCGTCGCAATAGATGAGTTTGCGCGCGGCGTCCCAGCCGGCCAGAACCTTATCGAGCGAGACGGGCGGCTCGACCTCCGGTACGCGAAGGATGCCGCACTGCTCCGCCGCCTCGATGACGTTGGCGATCATCCGGTCAGTGTTGACGCGCTCCGCTATTGTTCTTTGCGTGATGACCGGCCGCAGTCGTTTCACGCCCATCTCGGTGGCTTTTTGCACCATATAATCAAGGCGCGAGCGCTTGAGTGGCGCGAAGAGATAATCGATATCCGGCCCGTCATCCTGGGGGCGGGTCTGATGTTCGAGGCCGAGGAGGACGCCGCGTTTGTGGACCTCAAGAAGTAACGCCTCCCACTCCCCGTCGCGGCCATTGAAAACCAGCAGGCGCGCTCCCGGGCGCAGCCTCAGCACATTCGTCAGATAGTGGGCCTGCTGCTGCGAAAGCTCGATTGAAGCGCCCGCGGCGAAATCGCCGTTAACGAAGAGTCGTTCTGATGTCAGATCGCGGATTGCCATCTTGCGGTCTTATCCGAGCTTCTGCTTCGATGATATGGGCGGCGACACGGCTCCGTGTTGCCTCGTAACGCGCAGCCGGATAGCGTTCCTGAGAAAGTCGACGGAGACATATCGCACTCATGGGAGCTGAGGTTTCCCCCAAATCCGATTCGCGCGTTGCGGATGCATCGCCGTCGAATTGGGTTGATCGCTGGGCGCCAAATTCAATCCGGCCGTATCTGCGGCTTGGACGTTTCGACCGTCCGATCGGAGCGTGGCTGCTG
Organism: Hyphomicrobium sp.; assembly: GCA_035538995.1. GTDB lineage: Bacteria > Pseudomonadota > Alphaproteobacteria > Rhizobiales > Hyphomicrobiaceae > Hyphomicrobium_B. The sequence continues at coordinate 3,800 of DATLJG010000062.1, forward strand.
CTTTTCCCGTGCTGGTGGTCACAGACACTCGCCGAAGTCGCGACGCGCGAGCCGTTTCCGAATTTCCGCTACCTGCTGCTGTTTGCAATCGGTGCATTGGCCATGCGGGCATCGGGTTGCGCCTATAACGACTATGTCGACCGGCATTTCGATGCCAGCGTCAAGCGGACCGCGAGCCGTCCCATTCCCTCGGGCCAGATTTCGCCCGGTGCGGCGCTGAGATTTGCCGTCGTCATGGCGCTCATCGGGCTTGTTGTGCTGCTGCAGTTCAACTGGTTCACCGTCTGGCTCGGCGTGGCGTCGCTGGTGATCGTCGCTGTTTATCCTTATGCCAAACGTTGGACGAACTATCCGCAGCTCGTACTCGGGTTTGTTTTCAATTGGGGCGCCCTGCTTGGCTGGGCCGCAATCAAAGGCTCGCTCGGCTGGCCGGCCATCGCGCTTTATGCCGGCTGCATTTTGTGGACGGTCGGCTACGACACGATCTATGCCCATCAGGACAAGGAAGATGACGCGCTTCTCGGACTGGGATCAACAGCGCTGCACTTCGGCGACGATACGGTGTCGTTCGTCGGCGCCGTCTACGGGCTTGCGGGCATTTTGTGGCTGACGGCGGGCGCTCTGGCCGGCGCTCACCTTGTCTACTTCCTGTCCGTGACTTTGGTTTTCCTGCAAATGTCCTGGCAGGTGGCGACGCTCGATATTCGGGATCCGGCGAATTGTCTGCGGCGTTTCCGATCGAACCGGGATGTCGGCATTGCGGTGTTCGTGGGTTTGGTGGCCGACATGCTGCTGTCGTGGTTCGCCGGGCTCAGCTAAATTGGAGTACGGGGCAGGTTGCCGCACGGCGCGTCGCATATGGCAACGGCGCGACCGCTTCCGCGCCGCGCCGTTGTGCCTCACTGTTGTCTTTTTGGTTGGCCGGTTACCCAGCGCTTACTGACTTTGTAGCAGTATTCCGTTCGGATACGCTTAAGAGATATCGTAAAAATCGCCTTATCGCGTGTCCGGAATTCGTACGAGGCGGTTGACGTCGTGCAACGCTTCGGCTTTTTGCACGTTGATACAGCTCGTTTTTCCGGACTTCTATTCGCACCATGACACAGCACGCATCATCGGACTCGAAGGGCCAGCTCTTGCATCTCGTTTTCGGCGGCGAGCTGGTGGACCTCGACAGTCACGAATTTCGCGATCCGGCCAACCTCGACATCGTCGGGATCTTTCCGGATTACGCTTCGGCCTATGCGGCCTGGAAAGGCGCAGCGCAGCGCTCGGTCGATAATGCGATGGTGCGGTACTTCATCGTGCACCTGCACCAGATGCTTGAACCCAACGGGTTGAAGCCAAGCTCCGCGCCGGTCCACGCTTCTTGATCCAAACGCCGCCGACGTCACTCACTCACGACGAAGCAGGCCGTTGACCAATCGATTAGCCCAGCCGCGCGCTTTGAATGAGCGGCTGATCTGTTCCGGGTCGTAGACCGTATCGACCCACTCCCAGAACGAAATCCCGGTCTTCGCCTGATCCTCGAGGTAGCGATCGAACACGGCATCGAGCACACCGGTATCGGCGCTGCGAATGTGGCCGTAGCGCCAGGACAATTGCTCCTTGGCTTTGGAAATCGGTACGCCGTCACGAACGTGACGGACGATCGTACTCATCAATCCGGCGCGATCGGCGCCCGATTTGCAATGCACGAGAATGGGATAGTCGACGCGCTCCAGCACGTCCTTCATCGCTTTCAGATTGGCGCGGCTCGGCGGCGCCCGCGATTTCAACGCGAGATCAATCAGCGTCACGCCGTTGCGTGCGCAGGCCTGCTGCTGCAGCCAGCGGGTGCCGAACGTTTGCTCGCCCCGTAGGTTGATGATGGTCTTGATGCCGCGTTTCGCCAACCACCGCACTTGATGCGGAGCCGGCTGCGCGGAACGCCAGACATCCTTCGATATTTTATGCCTGTTGTTATAGACTATGCGAGTAATTCCATAGTCGATGAACAACATTTCCGTATAGCAAAGTGCGGGCGCGAATCCGTTGCGCAACCACGCAGGCGATGCGTGTACGGCGTTATGCAAAAAGGCGCCGCTTTTCCGACGCAATCCGCGTTTTGCTTGTTTAAGGAGGCTGGCCATCAGAACTGGGCACAATGCCTGATTTCGATCGCCGAGTGTATGTTTCCGCGCGGCGATCCACTCATTTGTTCGTTCCTAAACGGCATTGGGCCCGATCTCGATTGAACTTGCTAGGTATTCGCTATAGCTACGAGCTGCAAGGGGCTTGAACGGCACCGGAATTTGCCCCGAGGACTTTCCCCTTCAGATCTCAAAGGACAGCCGCGGCGCATGGCCGAGACTAAGAAGACGCTTGTGCGACTTGGCGGGAAATCACTCGCGGGGCTTATTCGTCTCGTCCGCCATACGTCCAAGGCCGTCTACGAGCCTGCCGATGTTCTGGATCGGCTCGCCGACACGCATCCGTGCGTCGTCGCCTGCTGGCATGGCCAATTCATGATGGTCGCGGCGCTGCGGCCGGAAAATACCAAAGTCGCCGCCATGGTCGCCCGGCATGGTGACGCGGAACTGATCGGCGAGGCCATGCAGGCGCTCGACGTCAAACTGATCCGCGGCGCCGGAGCCGGGACTCGCCGACGTGACCGCGGCGGGGCGGCAGCGCTGCGTGCCTCGCTTGGCGCTTTAGCCGACGGCTATTCGCTCGTCATGACGGCCGACGTGCCGCCCGGACCGGCGCGAGTCGCCGGGCCCGGCATTGTTGCGATCGGACGCATGTCGGGGCGGCCTATCGTGCCCGTCGCCGTCGCCTCCAAGCATTTCGCATCCCTCGACACCTGGAGCCGGTTGACGTTCAACCTACCGTATTCGACCCTGGCTCTTGTTGCCGGAGATCCGATCGAAGTTCCGCAGAACGCCGACGCGGATATGCTCGAATCCAAAAGGCTCGAACTCGAAACCGCGCTCAATGCCGTCACGAGAAAGGCCTACGAGCTTTGCGGTGGCGACATCGATCGTGCGACACCGCTCGATGTGCTGGCGGCCGCGTCACCGCCCGAGCCGGGATTGGCGCTCAATGCGTACCGCGCGGGTACGGCGATGTTGCGTCCGGTGGTTCCGGTTCTCCTCAACATGCGCGGTAAAAATGGCAAGGAGGATCCGACGCGGCGCGGCGAACGGCTCGGTTTTGCCGGTCGCCCGCGTCCTGAAGGCCAAGTCGTTTGGGTGCACGCGGCAAGCGTCGGCGAGACGAACGCCGTGCTGCCTCTGATCGAAGGTATTCTCTCTGCAAATCCGCACGTTCACGTCCTGCTGACGAGCGGAACGATCACCTCGGCCAACATCGCAGCGCGCCGCCTTCCCGCGCGCGCCATTCATCAGTACGTACCGCTTGACGTGCCGCAATACGTCGGACGATTTCTCGATCACTGGAAACCGACGATCGCGATCTTCACCGAATCTGACATCTGGCCGAATCTCGTTCTAGCGGCGTTCGCCCGGCATGTGCCGCTCGTACTGGTCAATGCCCGGATGTCGCCGCGAAGCATCAATCGCTGGCGCCGCTTCGCGAAATTCGGACGACCTCTCTTCTCGCGCTTCGCCGCGATCCTTGCGCAAAATGACAACATTGCCCGCGCGGTGAAACGCCTTGGTGCGCCGAACGTCATCACGGCGGGCAATATCAAGATCGACTCTCCCGCGCCGCCCGTCGATCCGGCCGTTAAGGCGAAGCTCAAAGCGGCGATCGGCGATCGGCCGGTTTTCCTGGCGGCGAGCACGCATCCGGGCGAGGATACCGTGATCGCTGCGGCGCATTCGCTGATGCGCCGAAATCTCGAAGGACTGCTGACGATCATTGTACCACGCCATCCCGAGCGCGGCGGGGGACTCGCGGCTTCCCTCGGCGGCCTCGGCCTCAAGACGCAGTTGCGCAGTCGCGCGGCGGACCCTGCTCCCGAAACCGAGATCTATATCGCCGATACGATCGGTGAACTCGGAACGTTCTATTCGGTCGCTCCGGTGGCGCTCATCGGCGGATCGCTCGTCGAACATGGGGGGCAGAATCCGATCGAAGCCATTCGGCTTGGCGCCTGCGTGCTGACCGGACCCTACACGCACAATTTCCGCGACGCGTATGCCTCGCTTTTTCGCGAGAAGGGCGCCATCGAAGTTCGCTCATCGGACGATATCGCGCGTCAGGTTACGAAACTGCTTTCCGATAAACTCGCAGCCGAACGCATGCGCGCCGGAGCCGATCGCGCGCTGCAAACGCTCGGCGGCGCGTTGGACAAGACTCTCGGCGCCATTCAGCCGCTGCTTGAGAAGCAGAGGATGTGAGCCGTGTCCGGCCGCGAACCTCATTGGTGGTATAGCGCGAGGCCGCATTGGCAAACGGCCCTGCTGTTGCCGTTCGCGACAATCGCCGGAACCGTCGCCGCCGCGAGGATCGCAAAGCCGCCGTCATACCGCAGCCGCTTGCCGGTCATCTGCGTCGGCAACTTCACAGTCGGGGGTTCCGGCAAGACGCCGCTGGCGTTGCTTACCGCGCGGCTTGTTGCCGATGCGGGATTTGAGCCTTGGTTTCTGACGCGGGGCTATGGCGGAAAGGTCGCCGGTCCACTGCGTGTCGAGCCTTCAGTGCACGGCAGCAATGACGTGGGTGACGAACCGCTGTTGCTGACACGCCGGGCACCGACCGTCGTTTCTCGCGATCGCGTCGCCGGAGCGAAGACCATCGAGGCGGCTGCATCGCCGCGCGCCGCCATCATCATGGATGATGGCCTGCAGAATCCGTATCTGGCGAAGGATCTTGTTGTGGCCGTGATCTCCGGAGATCGCGGCTTCGGGAACGGGCGTGTGATCCCGGCTGGGCCGTTGCGAGCGCCGCTTTCGAAGCAAATCGGTTTGGCGGACCTCATCGTTGTGACGGGGCAAGATGGTTCGAAAACGTCAGACCTCGTGCAACGCCTGCGCCCCATGACCGGTTCGCCGATCATTTCCGCAACGACACGCGCCGCCAAAAGCGCCGAAGCCTTTCGTGGACGGCGAGTCATCGCCTTCGCAGGTATCGCCAATCCGCAGCGCTTTTTCTCGATGTTGGAAAGTCTTGGAAGCGTCATCGTCGAGCGTCGCGTGTTTGCGGATCATCACGCATTTCACGACCGCGAGGCGCGCGATCTGATCGATGCAGCGCGGCGAACGAGTGCCGATCTGGTCACGACCGAAAAGGATCTCGCACGTTTGTCGGGACGAACCGGCGCGTGTGCGGAGCTTCGCGACCGCTCCACGGCCCTTGCAATCGAGACGAATTTTGAAGAGAGCGATCTTGCGATTCTGAAAGACAAGATCGGCGCGGTGCTCGGACGCTAGACTTGGCTTTCGCCATGCGCCCTGAGTTCAAGATAGCGCTGAAGCGAGATTTCGGCGGAAGCATAGGCCTCCTGCGCGTCGACGCTCCAATAGCGCAAATCGGCCAGTGCGATCGGCCGTCCGCTGACGGCGCAACGCACGAATTCGCCGGGTGACAACACCTCGAATTCGCCATCTAGATAGCGGAGCTTCGCTTCGTTGCGTACGCCGAAAAATTTCTCGATGCGGTTCATTCTGTTCCGAGACGCGGTTTCGCCAACTTGCTACCAGTGCGCGTTCCGCGTCCGCGGAGCCGGCAATTCGGCGTGTACATCCTGACTAGTCTACATCAGGCCGATTAAAAAAGTGAGCCCTGTCCACCACGGCTGCGGGTCTTTTGACGCGACGGCTTGGTCTCGGCCGGTTGCGCTGATCCGCCTTTTTCAGGCGCCTGATCCGCATCCGCTACCACACCGATGCGCCCATCGGCAAATTGAACGCTTAAAGCCGCTCCGGCAGTTACCGATCGCGCTTGCCGAACGGTCGCACCCGCTTCGTCACGCACCAGTGCGAACCCGCGCGACAGGATACTTTGATAGCCCAACGATTTGAGTAGCGCATGGGTGCCATCCAATTCTCGCCGGTGCGCCGCGACGCGGTTGAGCAAGGCTTGGCCAGCCCGGCCGTCCAGAACCTGCAGCCGCTCATGGCATCTGGAATGCTTCTGAAGAATTGGAGCGGGGCTCAGCCGTCCGCTGATACGCGCCAGGCGGGTGGCATGGGCCCGGGTGTTGGCCAGCAGCGCGCGCGACAGCCGCCGGTCCACAGCATCGAACCTTTGACGCGGCAGGGCAATCAAGTCCTGCAGCTTCGGTAATCCACGCGACGATGCCTTGAGGTGTGTGCGCGTATCGCTCAAGACCCGGCGAATGGCGGTGCGCTTGCGCAGCATGAACTTTTCGAGTTGATCGATCAGCTCAGAGTATTTCGGCACGGCCCATTCGGCGGCTTTTGTCGGAGTCGGTGCACGCGCATCGGCGACAAGGTCGATGAGCGTCCAGTCGGTTTCGTGGCCGACGGCCGAGATCAGCGCGATTTGGCTTTCGGCCGCGGCGCGAACAACGATCTCTTCGTTGAAACTCCAGAGATCTTCGAGACTGCCGCCGCCGCGCGCCACGATGAGCACATCGGGACGCGGGATCGCGCCTTCGATGTCGAGCGCATTGAAGCCACGAATGGCGGCCGCGACTTCGACGGCGCTGCCTTCGCCTTGTACGCGCACCGGCCAGAGCAGCACGCGCGCCGGAAAGCGTTCATTGAAACCGTGCAGCATGTCGCGGATGACGGCGCCGGTCGGGGACGTCACGATGCCGATGACTTTCGGCAGGAACGGAATTGCTTTCTTTCGCGCCTCGTCGAACAGGCCTTCGGCCGCGAATTTGCGTTTCCGTTCTTCCAGCAGCGCCATCAACGCGCCGGCGCCGGCCGGTTCGATCGATTCGATGACGATCTGGTATTTCGAAGAATTGGGGAACGTTGTGAGCTTGCCCTGGGCGATCACCTCCATTCCCTCTTCGGGCTTGAACCGTAGGCGCCCGTACGTTCCTTTCCATACGACCGCCTCGATCTTCGCCCGGTCATCCTTCAACGCGAAGTAGCAATGGCCTGAGGCGTGCGGTCCGCGGAAGCCGGAGATTTCGCCGCGCAGGCGGACGTACCCGAAACCTTCCTCAAGGGCGCGCTTGATATGGCCCGATAGCTCCGAGACCGAGAATTCCGGAGCATTGGCTCCGGGGCGCGTTTCGCTGGCGTAGGGTGATGAACTCAATTTTTCTGCCGTCTTGCCTGTTTCCGGTTGGATGATACACCAGGGCCCGAATTGCAACAGGGCGACTTGATGAACGTCTTACTTATCGGTACGGGCGGCCGGGAACACGCGCTCGCCTGGGCTTTGAGCGCGAGCCCGCTGCTGAGCAAACTCTTTTGTGCGCCGGGAAACGCCGGAATCGCCGAGGTGGCGGAGTGCGTCGAACTCGATTCGGGCGACCATGACGCCGTCATCCAGTTCTGTCGCGACCAGCGCATCGAGCTGGTGATGATCGGCCCGGAAGCTCCGCTGGTCGCGGGGCTTGGCGATGCACTCGGCGGTGCGGGCATTCGCTATTGCGGTCCGACCAAAGCGGCGGCACAGCTCGAAGGCTCGAAGGGGTTCACGAAGGATCTCTGCCGCGACGCCAACATTCCGACCGCCGCCTACGGGCGTTTTACGGACCGCGATGCGGCGAAGGCTTATCTTGCGACGCAAGGGCTGCCGATTGTTATCAAGGCGGACGGGCTGGCTGCCGGAAAGGGCGTCGTGATCGCGACGACACGCGATGAAGCCGAAGCGGCGATCGATGCTTGTCTCTCGGGCGCATTCGGTGCGGCGGGCAGCGAGGTCGTCATCGAGGAATTTCTGGACGGCGAGGAAGCCAGTTTCTTCGCGCTTTGCGATGGCGTGACCGCACTTCCGCTCGCGTCGGCTCAGGATCACAAGCGCGTCGGCGACGGCGACACCGGACCGAACACGGGCGGCATGGGCGCCTACTCCCCGGCTCCGGTCATGACCCGAGAGATCACGGATCAGGTCATGCGCGAAATCGTGCAGCCGACCGTCAAGGCGATGGCGGAACGTGGCGCGCCGTTCAAGGGTGTGCTGTTCGCGGGCCTGATGATTACCGCGTCGGGGCCGAAGCTCATTGAATACAACGTGCGTTTCGGCGATCCAGAGACGCAAGTGCTGATGATGCGGCTCAAATCGGATTTGCTCGCGGCATTGATCGCGACGGCGGATGGCGTGCTCTCGAATTTCGACCTTCGCTGGAGCGATGATGCGGCGTTGACCATCGTGATGGCGGCCAACGGCTATCCCGGCACGCCGCTCAAGGGCACCGAAATCAAGGGGCTCGATGACGCCAAACAGGTACCGAACGTGGAGATCTTTCACGCCGGTACGCGCCGCGACGGAACCCGTCTTCTTGCCGACGGCGGTCGCGTGCTAAACGTGACGGGTCGCGGCCGGACTGTCGCCGAAGCGCGCGACGCGGCTTACGCGGCTGCCGCCAAGATCGATTGGCCGGGTGGGTTCTACCGCAAGGACATCGGCTGGCGGGCGCTGCAAAGAAACGACGCTTAGCAGGACACAACGGAC
>DATLJG010000063.1:0-2566 GCA_035538995.1 Hyphomicrobium sp.
ACCTAATAGTCCTTGCCCCGGATTCGCTTCAGCTGTTCCCAGATCGGCAAAGCCACGAGGCCGCCGACCGCGCCACCGACGTAGCTCGGCAGCGGAAAACGGAACAACGACTGCCACATCAATCCGATGATCCAGCTCGCGACCAACATCGCGGCGACCGTGATCAGCAGGCGCTGCCAGAATGGAAGTAGGGACATGGCCAAGGATCCTTGAAGCTATGCTCTGTTTCTAAATCAATCATACGGAGATTGCGTGTCGCCATCACTCCAGAAACGTGACGCGCCCGGTGGCGACGTCATGCATCGCGGCGGCGACCTTCAACTGCTTGGCGGCGACGAGATCACGAAGCACGCCGCTGGTTTCGGTCAGATGCTGCGCCGCCAGCTTGGCGTTGGCAATCGCGACCCGCTGAACGAAATCGGCATTCTTCGAGGTGTGATCACCGGGTGCATCCTTGCAGGCTTCGACCGCCGGATGGATTTTCGCAAGAAGCTGCGTCAGCTCGCCAAGCTCGGCGCCGTCGATAGCGCCTTTGACCGCCCCGCACTCGCTATGGCCGAGCACCACGATCAGCTTGGCGCCCGCGAGCTTCGTCGCAAATTCGGAACTGCCGACGATATCGTCGTTGACGATGTTTCCCGCGACGCGGGCGCTGAAAATGTCGCCGATGCGCCGGTCGAACACCAGTTCGGGCGGCACGCGCGAGTCGATGCAGCCGATGATGACGGCAGAAGGAAACTGACCGCCCGACGTCGCGCGCACCTGCTCGAGCAGATCGCAGTTGCGCATGTTGCGCGAAACGAACCGCTCGTTTCCGGCCTTGAGTTTTTCGAGCGCGTCGTCGGGAGTGAGAGCCGCCTGCAGCTCCTGCGTCAGCGCCGCGCACTGGTCGGCGGCGAACGCTTTGTCGAAGGTCAGCAGGCTCGCGGCCATCGCGCCGCCGCAGCAGAAGTGTCGACGTGAGAGCATCGCATGTCCTCCTGGATGGGAAAGGGGAACTAGGACGGTGCAGTCTTTAGCGGAGCGTTACGAACGACACTCAAATAAGCACGGATTTGAAACGACGCCCACGGAATTAACCAGCGTATCGCGGCTCGCTCGCCGGAATGAGACCTGCGACGCGCGATCGGCCTCCTCACGCTCCGGGGGAGGGGTGGGCGATCCTCGCGGACGGTGAGGGGAGTATGCGGGAGATGCAAACGCCGGGCATAAATTTTTTTGGCAACCGTCGCGCCGATTGGCGGGGCCGAATTCCCGTAGCCGGAGCATCGCCTCAGGCGTATAAATCGCGTGTTCTGACCGGCGCGGAATTCCGGTTGAACCTCACGGGGGCGCGCCGGTCTCGATGACCTGTTGTGCAAACGGTATGAGGTTTCACATGGACGATCATCGTCGGCGCGCTTGCGCGCTGTCTTCGGTATTTGCGCTCCTCGCTCTCACTGCACCAGCTGACGCTGCCTCCCGGTTCGACGGGACTTGGACCATGACCGCGGTGACGACTCGCGGGCACTGCGGGACGATCCCCGTCGGCATGTTCATTCGCCGCGGGCATGTTTCAGCGACGAGCGGCTCTTACGCTTTCTATCCAATCAGCTTGAGCGGGCGCGTGTCCGCATCGGGTAACGCATCCATCAGAGCGGTGACGGGCCCGCGCATCGCCTATGGCACAGGAAGGTTCAGACGCTTCGAGGCGCGCGGAAGATGGCGCGGAACCGGGCCGTCTGGTCTGTGCTACGGTGAATGGACCGCAACACGCAATTAGCCACTCACTTTGCTTGCGCCATCCGACACCGCTTCGCGGAGCCGGCCGGATGGCGCGTAGAAAGATGCAACAGGCATGTGCTGGCGGCCGGCGCCAGAGCAAGCGCGCACGGCGGCCGGCTCGCGGAACGCGACGAAGAACGACGCAACAAAGCCGTGCCGGCGGCCGGCTCCCCAAAGGGGAGTCGTCCGGCACAATCATAAAGCACGAAGCGGACGGGTTCCGCGGCGTAGGGTCTTCGCAAGGACAGTCTCGGAACCGGTCCGCTCCGTGACAGACCGAGAACAGGGTTCGGGCCGGGTCACTTAATGAAGCGGGGTGCTCCGCACACGGGTTTCTCACCCCGTGCGGACCTGGACTTCCGCCTTGTCCGCATCACGCGCGTACCGCGAGCGGGTCGGGCTGCCCCACCCGAACACCGCGCGACGCCTCGCGCGATGTCCTTGCCGGATGGGTGAGGGAATTATGCGGGAAGTTTCGGCAGTGAGGATAAGTTTTTTAGATTTTTGTTGCGCCATCCGACTCCCCTGCGGGGAGCCAGCCGGATGGCGCGTGCTCCGGAGGCGTGTAGAGTGGCGCAACCGCAAATGCACACGGCGGCCGAAGAACGAGGCACTAAGCATGCGCGTCCGGCCGGCTCGACGAAGGAGAGTCGGACGCGCCAACAAAAATGTCGGATTAGGCGGCGGTCAAACGTCTTGATAACGAACGCGACTGTCGTGAACCAACCGCAGCGCGCAAAACCGAAGGAGCACAACGTGTCAGACAAATCCAAAAAGGCCGACGCCAAGCCCGCGAGCGCCG
>DATLJG010000064.1:0-5292 GCA_035538995.1 Hyphomicrobium sp.
AAGTCCTTCGGGCCACGGTCCATGACCGGACTCGACGTTGATGTGGCCGCTCTCGCCGGCATCGCTCAGCGTCGCGCCCCACTTCTCCGCCAGATACTCGGCCCGCGCGTAGCTGCAATAGAGATCGTTGTTGGCGACTACGAGATGTGCCGGAAACGGCAGGCGGCGCTCGGGCATCTTGTCGAAGCCGCGCGGACCTTTGTCGGGCGGCCAGCGCTTGCCGCCCGTATCCGGCCAGTATTGGGCATAGTCGACGTCGGCCGGGGCGACGAGGAAGGCGCCGATGACGCCGCTCCGCCTCAGCTTGTCGGCAGCGTAGACCACGGCCGGCACGCCGAGCGAATGGGCAACGGCGATCACCGGCTGCGTCGCGCCGCTGGCGAATTTCGCCATGCGGTCGCCCCAGATATCGACGTCGGGATTTTCCCAGTCTTCCTGAATGACTCGCCGCGCCGTGGTCAGGTTTCGTTCCCAGCGGGTCTGCCAATGGTCGGAGCCCGAGTTTTGCCAGCCGGGGACGAGGAGGATGTCGATTTCGGAGGTTTTCATCGCCGATCTGATTAGCGGAGCGGCCGCGTCGATGGAAGGGGGCGGAGAGGGTCGCGTGATCCGTACGCGCCGTGGAACCTGAACAGGCGACGCAGCGTTGCCGGTCAACACTGAAGGAGACGCTCAATGAAAATCGAAAATCTCGAAGATCTTTTCGTTCACACCCTTGAAGACGTCTACTACGCCGAAGGCAAGCTCGTGAAGGCGCTGCCGAAAATGGCGAAAGCCTGTGACTCGCCCGCGTTGGCGAAGGCCTTCATGGGACACTGTGAAGAAACCAAGGGGCACATCACGCGCCTGGAAGACGTGTTCAAGGCCCTCGGCCACAAGGCGAAGGGCGTCGAATGTCCGGCCATCAAGGGCATTCTCGAAGAAGGCGAAGAGCTGATGTCGGAGGTCAAGGATCCCGACACGCGCGACGCCGCGATGATCGCCGCCGGTCAGGCTGCTGAGCATTACGAGATTACGCGATACGGAACGCTCGTCTCGTGGGCGAAGCTGCTTGGCAAGAAGGACGTGGCGGCCATCCTCGAAAAGACGCTCAAGGAAGAGTATGGCGCCGACGACAAGCTGACGAAGCTCGCCGAGAGCCGTCTCAATAAGGAAGCCGCATAAAGCGACGCTCAACCAATCGAGCAATGCAAACGTCAAACGACGCCGCTGCGGTCCCGTAGCGGCGTCGTTTCATTGCGTGGTTCGAGGATGCGATCAGGCCGACCCGAAGACGCGCTTAAAGATCGTGTCGACGTGCGCCGTGTGATAGTCGAGGTCGAACATCTTATCGAGCGTGGCGGGCGGGATCTTGGCCGTCACGTCCTTGTCAGCCTTGAGCTCGGTGAGGAAGTCCTTGCCGTGCTCCCACGTCTTCATCGCATTGCGCTGCACGAGCGCGTAGGAGTCTTCGCGGCTGACGCCGGCCTGCGTTAGAGCCAGGAGCACGCGCTGCGAATTGTGCAAGCCGCCGAGCTTGTCGAGGTTCTTCTTCATGTTCGCCGGATAGACGACCAGCTTCTCGATGACGCCCGCCAGCCGCACCAGGGCGAAATCCAGTGTCACGGTGGCATCGGGGCCGATCATGCGCTCGACGCTTGAATGCGAGATGTCGCGCTCGTGCCAGAGCGCCACGTTTTCCATCGCCGGAATTGAATAGCCGCGAACCAGGCGCGCCAGCCCCGTCAGGTTCTCCGATAGCACCGGGTTGCGCTTGTGCGGCATGGCCGACGAGCCCTTTTGTCCGGGCGAGAAGTATTCCTCCGCTTCCAGAACTTCCGTCCGTTGCAGATGCCGGATTTCGATGGCCAGCCGCTCGACGCTGGAGGCAACGACCCCGAGCGTCGCGAAATACATCGCGTGCCGGTCCCGTGGAATGATCTGCGTCGAGACGGGCTCCGGCTCCAGCCTCATCTTTTGTGCGACGTACACCTCGATGCGCGGATCGATGTTGGCGAAGGTGCCGACCGCGCCCGAGATGGCGCACGTCGCGACTTCCTTGCGGGCCGCAACCAGGCGTTCGCGCGCCCGCTGAAATTCCGCGTAGGCGAAGGCGAGCTTAATGCCGAAGGTCGTCGGCTCGGCATGGATGCCGTGGCTGCGCCCGATAGTGACGGTGTCCTTGTACTCGAACGCCCGGGTCTTCAGCGCCGCGAGCAGCCGGTCGACGTCGGCGATCAGCAGGTCGGCGGCGCGAACGAGCTGCACGTTGAGGCAGGTATCGAGCACGTCGGATGAGGTCATGCCCTGATGCACGAAACGCGCTTCCGGGCCGATGAATTCCGCGAGGTGGGTCAGGAAGGCGATGACGTCATGCTTGGTGACGGCTTCGATTTCGTCGATCCGCGCCACGTCGAACGTTGCAGCCGATCCCTTCTCCCAGATCTTCTTTGCGGCGGCCTCCGGAATGAGCCCGATCTGAGCGCTGGCGGTGGCGGCGTGAGCTTCAATCTCGAACCAGATTCGAAATCGTGTTTGCGGCTCCCAAATCGAGGTCATTTCGGAACGGGAATAGCGGGGTATCATGCGACGTAATTCCTTGATGCAGTGCGGGAGGCGTAGCAGACAGGCAACTACACATCAATTGATCACCACCGATTAGCGATTTATTCGCCCGATTCTCAAGCGAACGAGGCAATGCCAAGCTGTCTCGCTAACGCTCTGAAACAATTTGTGATGCTCGATCTGAATCTCGCCAGCCTGTCGCCACGAACGATTGGGTAGATGGCCGATATCGCAGCTGTGAATACTGTCGGGCCGTTCAGCTACTATTCACGACAAGTAAGTCACACTCGCCGAAATCGTCGATCGTTCACTGTAATGCGCATTTTAATGGCCGATCGGCGTGACTAAATTGGAAGATAATGAGTCGGAAGAAATGTCCAGGAGTGGGGAACTCCGGCAGCCTTCCGGAAATGAAGCGGGAGACACTGAGGATATGGCACAGCAAATGGGCAGCGGGGAGTTCGCCGAGCTGGTCCACCAAATGGAACAATCGGACGACGATCCGCGCCAATGCTACGCACTCGTTAAGAAGCGCATCACCGAATTTCGACGCTCCGGGCGGGATGTTCCCGACGAGCTGTCGAGGCTGGAGCGGCGCTTGCTTTCGGAATGCATGCAGGCCTCTCAAGGCCGCTAAATTGATGGAATGACGTCCGGGGGCGGACTGAGAACGTAGACTGGACGAGCCGGACCGGTTTTAGCGGTTGGGTTCCGAGCTCAGAGGCCGGTCGTGCTCGCGTGGCTTCGAGCAATCTGAATGCCCCTCCACGTGCTGTTTTGGGTGCGAGACGTGCGCCCATAAGGGTTTCGGGCGCCCCGAAACCTCAGGCACCCTCGCTCTCTCGCTTGTCACAGAACATTATGCGTGCCGTCGCAGAACGGCTCGTCGTCGGTCGCCTTACAGCCGCATAGATTGAAGACGCCGGTGTGATCGACCGTAAATCGCAGGGGCTCGAATGACGTGCCCTCGTGCGAGCCATCGCAAAATGGTTGGGTCTTCGATCTGCCGCAGCGGCAAAACCAATACTCTTGCCCCTCCGTCAGTTCGACCTGAAAGGGGCCAGTCTGCGCAATGACCGCCTCATCCGACATTTCCGATCCTCCTTGCTCCCCGGCGTGCCCGCGTCTCGGCTGCTTCGAGGGATTCTAAATTTCCGAAACTCGCTATCGGCTTTGGCGCCTGAGGGCAAGAGCAGGGGTGGGTGGGTTCGTCGCCGCGCCGGGATGCAAACCGCCAGCCTGCACAGCCTGTGGGCAGCGATAAAAGACGAGGCATGCCAAAGGTAGACATTGGGTAAAGCCTGAGCAAAGCTCCCTCCGCGCAGAATCCGCCGGGGGGAGCCGGGTGGGGCGCGCGCAGATCCGGTCAAGGCTCGCCAAGAGGCCGGGATCGTCGCAGCCACCAAATGGGGACAGGACCACACACATGCCGAACCTCTTTCGCAAGAAGGCCGTCGCCTATGACAATTCCGAATTCGGCTTGAAGCGGTGTCTCAGCGCTCTGGACCTCACATTGCTCGGCATCGGCGCCATCATCGGAACCGGCATTTTCGTGCTGACGGGCCATGCCGCCGCCGTTCAATCGGGACCGGCCGTCGTCTTGTCCTTTGTCGTGGCGGGCCTTGCATGCGGTTTCGCCGCCCTGTCCTACGCCGAACTGGCGTCGAGCGTCGGCGGCTGCGGCAGCGCATATGGCTACAGCTACGCCGCATTCGGCGAGCTGATCGCCTGGATCATCGCCTGGGATCTGATCCTCGAATACGGCGTGTCGGTCGCCGCCGTCGCCAACGGCTGGTCGGGGTATTTCAACAATGCGTTGCAAGCGATGGGGTTCGGACTTCCTGACTATCTGACCAAAGGCCCGACGGCACTCGCCTGGAACAACTATCTCGGCGGCGCGCTGCAATGGTTCGGCTTCGACCCCACCGCTCCGGGCATCCGCGACGAAGGCCCTGGTGGCATCATCAACTTGCCGGGGTTCACGATTATCATGATGCTGATGGTTTTGCTGATCATGGGCGTCAAGGAGAGTGCCCGCATCAACGCCGCCGCCGTGGTGATCAAACTGATCGCCGTCGCCATCTTCGTCGGCGTCGCCGTTTTCAACGTCAATCCTGAAAACTGGTCGCCCTTCGTACCTTTCGGCTGGTTCAGTCACGATGGAAGCAGGCCGATCGGCGTCCTTGCCGGCGCATCGATCGTGTTCTTCGCTTACGTCGGCTTCGACGCCGTTTCGACGGCGGTCGAGGAAGCCTACAATCCGCAACGCGATATTCCGATCGGCATCCTCGCCGCGCTGATCTTTTGCACCCTTATCTACGTCATCGTCTCGGCGCTGATGACCGGCATTGTGCCCTATAGCGTCCTCAATGTTCCCTCGCCCGCATCCGAAGCCCTGCTGCGCATCGGCCACAACACGGCGGCCGGCCTCGTCGCCACCGGTGTCGTGGCCGGACTGACGACCGTCATGCTCGTGCTTTATTATGCGTTGACGCGCATCATCGTCGGCGTCTCCCGCGACGGCTTGCTCCCGGGCTTCTTTTCGACAGTCAACGCCAAGACGCAAACCCCGATCCGGACGACGGTGCTCGCCGGTCTGGCGATGGCCATCATGGCCGGCTTCATTCCGCTCGGCATATTGGCGGAACTCGTCAACATCGGCACGCTGGCGGCCTTCGTTCTCGTCTGCGGCGGCGTCATCGCGCTGCGCATGACACACCCCGACATGCCGAGGCCCTTCAAGACGCC
>DATLJG010000065.1:0-19163 GCA_035538995.1 Hyphomicrobium sp.
CGCCTCAGGATGGTTGCTACTGACAGGCTTCCTGATCTCACCCGTCAACAGCGCATGTATGTCGCGGAAAAAGCCCAACCTTTGAAGCTGTTCGACGCTTTCAAAAATTTCCGTTCCCTCATAGCGAAGGTCGATTTGCCCGTACTTCTGCAAGGCATGAGCGTAGGCAATATACTCCGCGCCTCGCCTATAATGCTCCCCTCGAGAGGCCTCCGCCCTCACCCGCACCGGAAAATCCGACAGGAATTTGAAATGACAGACGACAGCGTTTTCCGTGTGGAAACGCCATCCGTCACCACCATGTGCCGTCGAGTACGCGATTCCGGTGCCGCTTATGGCCAGAGGCATCTTCGCCAGCGCCGGCGGCTGCTTTGGCCAAATACGAATGAGCCACGGAAGCAGAATGTCCGGCGTCATCGGCAGCAGACGATCAATCAGGCCGCGAATGAAATACGAGAGCCAGCCTGTGTTCACTTCCTTTTTGAAATCCGAGATCATTCGGACACGCGGACCGCCAATGATCTCGATAGCCTTGAATGGCTTCTCCCAGGGCTTCACCGGGCGAAGCCTGAAGCAGATATCCCGATCGAAGCATGGCGAGACGGCAAAAAGATCGTCCCCTTCTGTCATCTCCGCCGACTCGAGCGGCCCGTTCGGATACATGTCGAGCATGGGAGCAAAGATCGCATTGCCACCCTGCGCCTCCGCTTCGGCGCAAAGGTCCGCAACCTTTTTTTGGGGCCAGCCCCGGTAAACGAGCAGTTCATCCGCGTCAGCGAATAAAATCCATCGATGATCCGTCAATTTTTGATGCAGCTCGTTCAACCAATGCAATCCGAAATTCGACGCCGCATAACTCTCCAGCGTTCGCACAACCAGTACGTCGCCCTGCTTTTGCAGATACTCAAACGTGCCGTCTTCCGATCCGTTGTCGACGATCACAAACAGGCGTATCCCCATCGCCCGGTAATGCTTAAGAAATGCACGCAGCCTCAGCATCTCGTTTCGAACGACGGCGAACACAATGATTTTGGAACGGGTGTCATTGATTGCCGTTATAAGTGCATCGGAAAACACCGCGGGTCTCCAGTTAGTTAGCCTTGCGCCCATCGAGTAAAACGCGAAAAGCCGCAGGCGAGGAGTCGCGCTTTATGACTCTCGACAATACCGCGTGAGCCATAATCCGCATTTCATCAAATAATGGATGTTGCCCCATCCGCAGAGCAAAAAGCCAGCCGGCGGCGCTTAGCGCAACGCTCACTGCCGTTGCCGGAAGGGATAAATCGAACCCGTTCTTGTTCAAAGCGACGACCACCAACGGGCCGGCCGCAGCGCTTAGGCTGAGAAGTGCCGCGCGCCAAAGTATCCTCATCAAATCCACGTTCGAGAAATAGACGTGGCGCCGAATATAATAGTTGGAAATAAGCGCCTGGATTGGGAGTGCCACAAACCATGACAAGGCGGCGGCGTAGAGTCCAAAATTCGCGGCGATCACGATGATGGCCGCCGTGCTCGGCCACATGATCAATGCGCGCTTGAGGATGTCCCGCATCGCGTCAGCCGCGAAAAGCACCGGATACGTGAGCTGATCGGAAAAATTGAACAAGGATGCCAGCGCCATGATCCGGATGATGGGAACCGCATCGAGCCACTGACTGCCAAGAATGATGCGGACAATCGGGTCGGCAAGAATACAGATGACTATGAGCGCCGGCCATTGAAACGCGGTGATGAACTCAACGGAACGCAAATACGATTTGCGCAGATCGCCACCATCGCGCGCGTGAGCGGAAAAGGCGGGAAGCACCGCGGACGCGACCCCACCGAAGAACACCTTGTCTGGAAGCTGGCAAATCGTAAGCGATCGATTGTAAAGCGCCACAGACTCGCCCGTTAGAATTCGACCAAGAGCGAGGTATGGAACGGAATCGTAGAGCCGGCCCAATGTCGTATTCATGCCGTTTATGCTGCAAAATTTCACAACTTCACGCAGCGATTTCAACCCGGGCCTGAATATCGAAACGTCCCGCCAGATGAGTAGTGACAGGACGCCACTCATCCCAGCAGCTGCCAACCAACCCCACGCAAAGCTCATGTAGCTGAAGCCCCACCACACGAGCAGCAGGGTCACGATGGTATTCGCGGCGGCGCTCGATATGTTTATGACGGCAAGCTTCTCGAATTCCATGTTCCGTCTCAACAGCGCCGCAATCGTGATTCCAACAGCTTCGAAGATAACGGCAAGAGCCACGAGATGCAGAAACAGCCGCAGCCGCTCATCGTGGTAGATTTCGGCGAGCAGCGCACTCATCAGGAAAATTGCCGCGCCGGTTACGATTGAGACGAAAACCTGAATGGTTGCGACCGTGCGCACATCGTCTTTCGAAATATTGACGCGTTGTATGATGAATGTCGGCGTCGCGAATTCCCGGAATGCCATCGCCGTGCCGGCAATCGCTCCCCCGAGAACCGAAACACCGATTTCGTCAGGGGTTAAAAGCCGTGAGACGACCGAGAGCGTAATGAAATTAGCAACAAGCGAAAAATATCGCTCACCCGTCGTCAAAACCAGAGCACGCCTCAGGCCACGCATATCAACCACGCTATTCCAAAAATATCGGTGCAACGTGCCAACTAACGCGCGCCCACAATGAGTTTAGCCGGCGCCCGCGCGATCATGTTCCTAATCCCGTCCGCTATCGAGCGCACCATCCGCTCCAGAATGCGAAAGACCGGTGAAATTCGAGCTACACAATTGGATATCTAAAGATGCATGCCGGCGCGCGCGGCTTCGTCAAAGGACGTAGGCTGCAACTGAGCCCTCATCAATCTCGGCTACTACACAGCGCGCGCAACCGGATTACACTAACGGCCGCCCGAGGAATTATGCTGCTGCAATCCGCCCAGTTAAATTGCCCATCGCCGGTTGCAATGCATGGGTTTGCGCGGGCCGTTTCATACAATCAGGCGCCATTAGTCATATGAATATTTCTCAATTTCAAAATCACGCAACGATTAAGACCCCAGCAAAATCGTGCCGATGCTGCGGAACTCCTCTTAAAACGACCCTCGTCGATCTCGGCATGTCGCCGCTTTGCGAAAGCTTCCGCGCGTCGGACCAGCTCGACACCGTGGAGCACTACTATCCGCTTCACGTCCTTATTTGTCATGAATGCTTCCTCGCCCAGCTGGGCGAGTATGTGAGCTCAGAAAGCATCTTTTCCGAGTACGCCTACTTCTCCTCTTACTCTTCAACGTGGGTCGATCACGCAAAACACTATTGCGAAATGATCTCGGCCCGCCTGGGCCTGTCGGATAAGAGCACGGTCGTCGAATTGGCCAGCAACGACGGCTATCTGCTCCAGCACTTCCTGCCGATGCATATCCCGGTTCTCGGCATCGAACCGGCTGCGAACGTTGCCGCCGTCGCCATCGAGAAGGGCGTTCCCTGCCGCGTCGCATTCTTCGGAGAGGCGTTGGCGCGAGAACTGACGGCCGAGGGCGTCCAAGCCGATCTCATCATCGCCAACAATGTTCTTGCCCAGGTCCCTGATCTTAACGATTTTGTTTCGGGAATCGCGACTCTGCTCGCGCCGCAAGGGGTCGTGACGCTCGAATTTCCTCACCTGATCCAACTGATCGACAACAATCAGTTCGATACGATCTATCACGAGCATTTTTCGTATTTCTCGCTGGCCGCGATCGAGTCACTGGCCAGCCGCTGCGGACTGCGTGTGATTGACGTCGAGGAATTATCGACGCACGGCGGATCGCTTCGGGTCTATCTCACGAGAGCGACGGCATCCTGGCCGGTATCGGATGCTGTGAATACCCTGCGACAGCGCGAAACGGCTTGGGGCATCAAGGATATGTCATCCTACGCCCAATTCGCGACAAATGTTGAACGTGTCAAACGCGACCTACTCCGTTTGCTGATCGACGCCAAAGATGCGGGAAAGACGATCTGCGGATATGGAGCACCCGGTAAGGGCAACACTCTGCTGAATTACTGCGGCATCGGTCGCGACCTCATTGATTTCACGGTCGACCGAAACCCCTACAAGCACGGCCGGTACACGCCAGGCATGCACATTCCAATTCTGCCGGTCGAAGCGCTGGAAGCCGCAAGGCCCGATTACATTCTCATCGTGCCGTGGAACCTGAAGTCCGAGATCATGTCGCAGATGCGCCACGCCGGCTCATGGGGCGCGAAGTTCATCGTTCCCATACCTGATCCAATAATCATCGACCCGCAGGAGCTTGCGCCATGAAAGTCGTCCTATTCTGCGGTGGGCTCGGAACGCGGATCCGCGAGTATTCCGAAAACATCCCGAAACCGATGATCCCAGTCGGCAGCGCGCCGATTCTTTGGCACATCATGCAGTATTACAGCGAATATGGGCACAAGGACTTCGTCCTCTGCCTCGGTTACAAGGCGAACGCAATCAAGGAATTTTTTCTCACATACCGGCCACAGGTCTTCTCCAACTGCATGGTGTCCGGCTTTGGAAGCAAGGTCGAACTGCTTGAACGGCCGCAGTCCGAAGACTGGAACGTGACGATGATCGACACCGGCGTTTGGCGCAACATCGGTGAACGACTTTGGGCCGTCCGCGAGCACGTCGAGAATGAAGATATTTTCATGGCCAACTATTCCGATGGCCTGAGCGACGTAAACCTCGATGACATGCTCCACCGCTTCAAGAACAGCGATAAGATCGGCTGCTTCCTCGCTATCCGCCCGCCGCTCACCTATCATCTTGCCGACATCGACAATGGTGGAAACGTCCGCGACTTCATTTCATCCAGTCAATCCGAAATCTGGATCAACGGCGGCTATTTCCTGTTTCGCAAGGAAATCTTCGACTACATGCGCTCCGGCGAGGAATTGGTCCTCGAACCCTTCAGTCGCCTGATCAAAGAGGGCAAGCTGATGGCCTACAAACACGAAGGCTTCTGGCGTTCGATGGATACGCTGCGCGATCGGCAAACGCTTGAAGATATGGCCGACCGTGGCCAGATGCCGTGGCGTCGCTCGACGCCGGAAACACCACCAGCTGTCGTCGCCGGCGAATGAAAGGGCTGCGTCTCGCACGTCCGGGAGAGCCGCTGACCCTTCTCTGCCTCGGCGCGCATTCCGATGACATCGAGATCGGCCTCGGCGGTACGTTGCTGGAGATTTTATCGGCCGGCATCGACGTTACTGTTCATTGGTGGGTCTTCAGCGCCAACGATCAACGCGCCAGTGAAGCGACGAACTCTGCGAACGCTTTCCTTGCCGGACATCGCCCGCCGCTCATCAAGCTCGGATCATTCAGGGACAGCTATTTTCCCGCCGAGAGCGCGGCGATAAAGGAATGGATCGAAAAGCGCCGGACGTCCGTCGTTCCTGATGTCATCTTTACGCACCGCCGCAATGATGCTCATCAGGATCACCGAACAATTTCTGAACTGACCTGGAACGCCTTCCGAAATCATCTCATATTTGAATATGAAATTCCGAAGTGGGACGGCGATCTCGGACGCCCAAACACCTACGTTCCGATCTCGGCGGCCGCGCTGGAAAAGAAGATTCAGCTTTTGATGACGCACTTTGGAACGCAGCGCTCGAAAGACTGGTTCAACGCCGCCACGTTTACTGGACTTGCTTCCATTCGCGGCATCGAATGTCGTGCACCGGAACAATATGCCGAAGCATTCTACACACGCAAAGCAACGCTCGCCTTTGACTGAGCGCAATCGCGACACGCAGATGCGCCGGGCCGCTTAGCCTTCGCCGTTGAACGCACGAAACACCGGTTGGGACGGTCGCCCCACAAGATAGCTTTCGACGCCGTCTTCCAGCGCCCGCGCGTAGATCTCCAGCGCACCGTCGATCGCATCGAGCGTTTGGTCGATATCTGTCTCGCGATGCGTATAACTGACGACAAGCGATGGCGCCAGCACGCCGCGCTTGATGGTCTCCTGGAGAAATAGCGTTCGCATTGCCTGAGACGGATTTTTGCCGCCGTCGCGCGTTGCGTAGATCAAACAACACGGCCGCCCCATAACCTCGACGTAGTCCTCCAGGCCGTGGCGCTTGATCGCATCGTTGAAACCAGATGCCAGTCGCGAACCTAACCGGTAGATCGCCTCGATAACGGGCTGCTCTTCATACTCCCGCATGGTTGCGATGGCGGCAGCCAAGGCATGTGTTTCAGCCCCGTGCGTCGTCGATAAAAGAAAAACACGCTGTCGATCCGTATGATCGATACCCCCGAGGCGCATGAACTCTCGTTTTCCAGCCAAAGCCGAGACTGAAAAGCCGTTTGCGAGCGCCTTGCCGAAACAGCTCAGGTCGGGAGTCACGCCGTAAACCTTTTGCGCGCCGCCGTTATCCCAGCGGAAGCCCGTGATCATTTCATCAAAAATAAGCAGCGCGCCGCTGTCATGGCAGAGATCCGCGAGTCCTTGCAGATAACCCTCTGCCGGCTCTTCCATACGCGCCGCTTCCAGTATGATCGCCGCGATCTTGTTCGGATATTCATCAAACAGAGATCGCACTGCGTCCAAATCGTGGTAAGGAAATGACAACGTCAGCCCGCTGACGTCCTTCGGGATTCCCGACGACATTGCCGTCGTCCCGATAAACCAGTCATCTGTCGAGAAGAATGGATGATCGCCGCAGCGAGCGATGAAATTTCGCCCGGTGTACGCCCGCGCCAACCGAACCGCGGCGGAAGTCGCATCTGATCCGTCTTTGCAGAACTTGACCATATCCTGGCCGTCGATGAGAGAAAGGAACTGCTCAGCACACGCAACTTCGATTGCGGCCGGTCGCGTAAAATTGCAGCCATTCACCAGCTCACGACGAACAGCATCGATGACGCGCGGGTAGGCGTGACCGAGTCCGACAGCCCGATTCCCCATTCCGTATTCAATGTACTCGTGGCCCTCCAGGTCCCAGACGCGGCATCCCTCGCCGCGCACGATGAAAGGAGGTGCCGAGATCGGGTACTGATCATCGCCCTTGGCGTACGTGTGTGATCCGCCAGGGATCAATTCATGCGCACGACGTTGCAATGCCGTCGTGGTGCGGATGGGTCGTTCAAGACTGTTCATGGTCGTTCCCTGTCCCTCATCCGGCGCGAAACGCGGAGTCCGGTTTTCCATTCGATCACCGAACTGGATTGAGCTTCGGCCTAGAATAAGCGCAATGCGAACACCGGCGAATGCCGCTGATGGACTGTCTGGCAGGTATCGAAGGTACGAGAAGCCGTACGCTGGCTCTCCAAAAGACGTACGAGTCCACCGCGAGTCGAATTTCCGATAGCGAGATTGCTTTGTTCGCATTTACACGGCGCCTCCCTAGAATGGCATCGCCGCTGCAGCATGGACGATCTCATGAAGCTTGCATTCAGACATTTAGGGAATGCCGCGATCCGGCTCATATGGCTTACGGCGGCCCTTCTGTCCTCGACATTTGCGTCGACCGCGGAAGGTCCTCACAAGACGTTGGACCTTTCGCAGTACCGCCTCACCTTCTCCGAGGATTTCGACAAGCTCGATGTCTCTCCCTGGGGCCCGGCGGGTCCGAAAGGAAGTCGCTGGATTGCGCACACGCCGTGGGCGGGGGACTTCGGCGACGCACAGTTCGCCGATCCGAGGCCAACGTTTCCGTTCACAACCGACAAGGGAATTTTGCGGATTGAAGCGCGCAAGACCGCCGAAGGAAAATGGCTCTCGGGCCTGCTCGCCTCCGCCGATGGCAAACAGCGCGGCTTTCAGCAGAAATTCGGATACTTCGAGATCCGGACGAAGTTTCCCCCCGGTCCGGGAATCTGGTCGGCGTTCTGGCTCGTCGGCAACGCCGATCCCGACACGTCGGCGGAAGTCGATGTCATCGAATATTACGGCGAAGCACCTGGCAACTATCAGTCCGTGCTCCACGTTTGGGCAAAGAACGACAAGGCAAAGCCTTACGGTGAATTGAAAACGTTCGATGTGCCATACGGATCATTGACATCGGACTTCCACACCTACGGCGTTTCCATCGACGAGACGTGGACGATCTTCTATCGCGATCGCGTGGAGACATGGCGCGTCAAGACTCCGCCCGAATATAATCGGCCGATGATGCTTCTTCTCAATCTTGCGCTCGGCGGAGGCTGGCCGATCGACAAGACTCCCAACCCGTCCTTCATGTACGTCGATTATGTGCGGGCCTATCAACTCAAATGAACATTACGACGCAATTCCAGCGATCCAAGATCGTTCACGCCACGAACGCCCCCGCAAAAAGCACCCGTCCCAATATGCGCATCCTACATCTTGCCAACCACTGCAGAGCCGGAAACGGCAATGTCCACGTCGCCATAGATCTCGCATGTCAGCAGGTCGAAAACGGTCATGAGGTCGCGTTCGCAAGCGGCGATGGCGAATATGTCAATCTGCTGCGCGACCGCGGCGTCCATTATCGAAATCTTCCTCATGGCAGAATCGGTATTGCGAGCAACGTCAGAACGCTAACGCAGGCACTTCTCTTTTGCAGAGAATTTAAGCCCGACATCATTCATGCCCATATGATGGCGGGCGCGGCAATCGGTGCCGTCTGCAGACTAATGAGCGGGGCGCCACTCATTACAACGGTACACAACTCCTTCGACCCGCACTCTATTCTGATGCGGCTCGGAAGCCGAATTGTCGCCGTTAGCGCCGCCGAGCGTGCCGCGCTTTGCGCGCGCGGATTCCCCGAAACGAAAGTCGATGTTGTACTGAACGGAACGAAAGGCTCCTTGCGCGAATCTGCTCTGACCAGAGATCAGGATACGGTGTTAATACGACCATGCGTGCTAACGGCTGCCGGTTTGCATCAACGGAAGGGTATAGATGTTCTGATCCGAGCTTTTTCCGACGCGGCCACGACAAATCCAACCTGGCATCTCTACATTGTCGGCGATGGCCCCGAGCGCACTTCGCTGCAAAACCTAACGTTAGAACTTGGAATTAGCGATCGCGTTCACTTCCTCGGCTTCAGAAATCAGCCTCAAAAATTAATGCAACAGGCTGATATTTTTTCGCTTACATCCTATGCCGAGCCTTGCAGTCTCGTACTATGCGAAGCCAGAAATGCTGGTTGTGCAATCGTTGCGACTGCCGTCGGAGGTACCCCGGAGATTCTCAATTCCGGCGCCGCCGGAAGTTTGGTGCCACCCGGAGACGTTTCCCAGCTCTCGCTGGCCCTTGGAGAGCTGATGAGGCACCGCGACAAGATTGATAAATTTCGAGCGTTGTCCGCCCGTGACAGCAAGTTCTTTTGCGTTGAGCGCATGACCGACGACTACGGCACAGTTTACAACTGTGCACTCAGATCGAGAGCCTCTGCGAGACCCAATCTCACAACAAGCTATACCCAACAGGAATGACGACGCCTTCTGCACGCCAATGGACCATCAATGGGCGCTTTCTCACCCAGAACCAAACCGGCGTGCAAAGGTATTGCGAACGAATTGTGCGTGCGCTCGATGAACTTATAACCGAGGGTCATCCGGCCGTAGCAGGTCTCTCGCTCGAAATCGCCGTTCCATCGCGTACCGTTCGCAGCCTCCCGCTGACGAACATTCCCGTCCGCGAGCTACCGCGCCTTTCCGGCCATGCGTGGGAGCAATTCGTTCTACCGCTCGCGATACGCGGCGGCCTGCTGAGCCTTGGCAATACCGGGCCTGTCGTGTTGCGGAAGCAGATCGTTTGTATCCACGACACGAACGTATGGCTGTATCCGGAAAGTTATGCACCGGCTTTCCGGGCCGTTTACAGGATGCTGCTCCCGGGGCTCGGCCGGCGAGCGGCAGCCATTACGACCGTCTCCGACTTCTCCGCCTCTCAGCTCTCAAAATTCGGAATATGCGCGGCCAATCGCATCAATCTCATCGGAAACGGACACGAGCATGCGCATGATTGGACTGCGCGCCGCCCAAGTAGCCTTTCAAAGGCCGCCGGGCGAAACACCATCGTTCTGTTGGGCAGTCCCGCTCCGCACAAAAACGTCGGTCTCATTCTCGGCCTCTCGCATGAGCTTGCCGAGCGCGGGATCCACATTGCGGTCGTTGGCGAACGCGATCCCCGCGTGTTCGGAGAATTGGCCCCTTCAATGGACGCTGAAAATGTTCATTATCTGGGTCGGCTGAGCGATGATGAACTCGCAGCCCTCCTTGCCGACAGCTTGTGCCTCGTCTTCCCGTCCCACACGGAGGGTTTCGGTCTTCCCGCCGTAGAGGCGATGGCGCTTGGCTGCCCCGTCATCCTTTCCAATAGCTCCTGTCTGCCGGAAATCGGTGGCGACGCCGCGCTCTATGCGTCCCCGCGTGACGCCACGGAATGGCTCGCCTGCATCGATCGGTTGAAAGGCAATCCGGATCTTCGGCGCGAGCTTATCGCGAAAGGCAAGCATCAGGCTGCCAAGTTTTCATGGCGCCAATCGGCGATCCGCTATGCCGAACTGATGCAGCGGATCGACGGCCAAGCGGCATAAGCGGTGCCACGCTGACAAGCGTCAGACATCGCCATCCAAGCGCTTTTTGCAAGCTGCGCGCACCGCGACCATCGCCTCCGCAATTTCGCGATCGAACCTCTCAGCCGAGAAGCGCGCCGCATTTGCCCTGCAGGCCGCTGGAGAAATTGCGTCGCTGTGCTGTTCGAAATGTTCGACCGCCGCAACGACCGCATCGACCGTCTGCTGGCCAAAAAGAATGCCGGTAGGCCATTCGGCTTCGCGAAGCGGCCGCACGATGTCGCGAGCCCCGCCCCGTCCAAAAGCGATGAGCGGCGTGCCGCAAGCCTGCGCCTCAGCCAACGCGATTCCAAAATCCTCGCATCCGGCAAACACAAATGCCTTGGCCAGAGCAACTGCCCGGATGTAATCGCGTCTTGGCAAATAGCCTGTGAACCGGACGTTGGGCCCGGCAATTTTTCGCAGGTCCGCCAACTGCTGACCCTCGCCGACGACCAGCAATTTCTGCGACGGCAACGCATTGAACGCGCGAACGACGAGATCAGTGCGCTTGTAGGGCGCCAGGAACGACGCCGTCACATAATAATCGTCCTTTTGGCTGGCATACTCGAGTTCGCTGAGTTCGACCGGTGGGTAGACGACCTGAGCATCGCGGCCGTAGATCCGCCTGATCCTGGCACGCACATAACTCGAATTGGCGAGCATCAGATCCGGCCCGTTCGCCGTGCGGCAATCCCACGTTCGGAGCTTGTGCAGCATATAACGAAACAACAGTCCCTTCGGGCCGTATTTCATTTTTGCTTGCTCAAGATAGGAGAACTGCTCGTCCCAAGCGTAGCGGATGGGACTGTGAACGTAGCAAAGGTGCGGCTGATCGGGCCTTGTCAGGACGCCGCGCGCGAATGCGGCCGATGACGAAATGACGGTATCGTATGCGGTAACGTCAAACTGCTCGATGAGCAAAGGGCAGAGGAAGAACAGGGAGCGATAGTAGCGCTCGACCCAAGGCAAGCCATTGGCGACCGAGGTCGTAAATGAAATGCTGCTAAAGAAATCGTCTTTGACGTCTTGCGGCAGAAAGTCAAAGAGCGTGAAGACGTCCGGATTTTTTGCGTTTCTGCAAAGGCGCGCAAGAACCCTCTCTCCGCCGCGAAAAGATGGACACCAGTCGTGAACGATCGCAACCTTCTCCAATTCCTGGACAGGCATCGGAGCATGGGCATAACCACGCTCAAGGGGGGTCAAACTATGGAGCGCGCCGATCGACATTCCTGCTCCGGAAATGACTGATGCTTCAGAACCCAAACGCGCCAAATCTCTATGCGACCCGCCGCTCACTGTTTCCCGTCTTCGGGATATTGAGCGCATCCGAACAATTCACCTATGCCGGACATCGGCGGAAGCAGCGGCAACGCCGAGACTCGCATCAACGCCAATAGAGGTAAAAGATGCACCTAAAGATGCATCTCCCTCATCATTTCGTATCGTATGGCACGCTCGGTCGTATGGCTCGCGGCCATTCGCATATACCGATTTATAAAGCGCCAATAGACCTTCACCGCTCTACTCGTCTCCATCAAATCTGCGCTAGTTTGAATTGCCAGCTATCCGTGAAAGCGGCTGCGCACAAGCGCACGCCGTCAACCAGATGGCAAACGGAGGCATCAACATGACCGTACAAATCCGGCGAAACTCTTTCGATGCTTCGATCCCGTTGCGAAAAAATTCTTGCAAAGCTCGGACGCGATACGCGCTGCAGATTTGCGGCTGCGCACTTTTGGGCGCTCTTCTTCTCACGCCCTCGCAACGCGCTTCAGCATCTGGCGAACGCGCCATAGACGAAAACGTGGCGCAACCTGCCGGCGCCTACCATCTCGGGCAAGGCGACAAGGTTCGTCTGAAGGTGTTCGCGTGGCGCGCCGCCAAGGACGAGATCTTCGCATGGTCTCCATTGAATGCGGAATTTTCCGTTGGCGTCTCGGGCGCGGTATCTCTGCCCTTGTTGGGTGATGTGCAGGCCGCCGGCCTTTCGCCGGGTGAACTCAGCCGCAGCATCGCTTATAGGCTTCAAGACCGCTTCGGTCTGGTCGAGCGCCCCGAGATCTCCGTCGAGATGGCGCAATACCGCCCCTTCTACATTGTCGGCAACGTTGCGCATCCCGGGGAATATGCGTTCCGCCCCGGAATAACCGTCCTGCAGGCGATGTCGATCGCCGGCGGCGAAGCGCGATCGCTCGATGCATTGCGCCTGCGCCGCGAGATCATCTCCTCGAGCGGCGACCTCGATGTTCTGAAATCCGAGCGCGCCTCTCTCATGGCCCGTAAGACGAGGCTGAACGCCGAGCTGAGCGCATCGGACACGCTCGTGTTTTCGCCGCTGCTGACCTCCGATCCCGATGCACGCGCGATCCTGATGCAAGAGCAGCAGCTGTTCCGCGCGCGTAAATCAGCGTTCGACTCCCAACTCGCCGCGCTGACGAAATTGAATAATTACCTGCACAAGGAAGCCGATTCCGCCCAAGCGCAGCTCACGACGCATGAGCGCGAAGTCGAACTCGTCCAGGAAGAGCTAAACTCGATCAAAGCCCTCGTCGCGAAAAAGCTCGCCATTCAATCCCGGCGCGTCGAGCTCGAACGGAATTTCATGCAGGTGCAGGGCGAAAGATTGCGACTCGAAAGCGGCGTCATGCGGGTCAACCAGGAGATCAGTAAGACCCAACTCAGCATGGTTGAGCTTCGCAATAACCGCTCGCAGGAGATCACGACGGAGTTGGCTGCGACGGAAGCAAAGCTCGATCAAACCAATCGCCGCATAGAGACCACGAACGACCTTCTTGCCGATAGTATTTCCGTCGCTCCGCGTCTCGCCACCCTCGTAACGGGAAAGAAAAAAGGCGACGTCCAATATCAGATCATTCGCATCTCCAGCGAAGGCAACGTCACCCAATTCCCGGCGACCGAACTGACGACGATACAGCCAGGCGACACCATCAAAATCGATCAGGAACCTGACGAGGCCATCATGGCGAGTTCGCCGCCGGCCGATAAATCGCTCGCTCTGAACACGCAGGCATCGGCGCCTTCTCAAGGCGATACGGCGATCGCCGCGACGCCTGACTCAGCCAAGGCGGCCGCCACTGCAGCAGAAGCGGAACTCAATAGCGGACACTAAAAAAGACGGCGGGTATAAAAAATGAGCGGGTGCTAAAACACCCGCTCATTTCTTTTTGCTGTCGAACCGGCCAAGCCGCTATTTAGCGAAGCAGCTTATTGGCCATGAAAGCGACTTCCGTTCGATTCTTCGCCTTCAGCTTCTTCATGATATTGCGGACATGAACCTTCACCGTGCTTTCGCACATGTTGAGTTCGTACGCGATTGACTTATTCGGCTTGCCCATGCGCAGGGCTTCAATGACAGCGGCTTGGCGCGATGTGAAAAATTCCGCTTCCGGCTTGTCCTGATTGAGCGATCGTCCACTCCGCTGTGCCATCAGCAGCATGTTCGCCGGAACGAACGTCCCTCCGGCCTTTACGAAGCGCATGGCCTCCACCGCAATATCGAGCGATAGATTGACGGGGATATAGCCCCGGGCGCCGCTTTCCAGACAAGCCAGCACATGATCCACATTGTCCGTATCCGATATGACGACGGCTGGAGCCGGATTTGGCATATCGCATAGGCTTTTGAGGTCCTGCTGGACTCCGTCAATGCCTCGGTGCGTTGAAGCCCAAAGCAGTACGAGTGAAGCGGCATTCCTGTCTGAAATCTCGCTCCAGGCTTGCACGGACGGCACGGAAATCACCGCAAGCTCGTGACGCCATTGCTGTTCGAGGCAGCGAGTGAAGCACTCGCGAAAAAGCGTCCGGGAATCGATTACGACGAGAGAAGCAAGTTGTGTTCGCTCATCCCGCCCTGGTTGATCCTGATCGGACTTCTCGGGCTTCCTGCCCTTCGCAATAATGTCAATGTTAATGTCATTATTGCGTCTTTGATCGGCTGACTGGGTACGCATTACACAAGTCCCGCGAAAGCATATTAACTTAAATGGAAAATTTACAAATCAAACAAGAGGCGTAGTCCACGGCACGATACTCCCGCAAAAGGCGCGACATTAATTTTTTCTTTTAATAACGTTTATTTCAAAAGTTATCCTTTTGAGTTGCATAACATACCTCGAATTGTCAACTAATGTCGAAACAAATTTATATATCGCGACGCCGCACCGCGGCAGCGATGCAACCTGCGAGATGTGCAGGCACTTTTCATCATCATCGCTGGTAGGCGCCGAACGCAAAAAATCGCGCGGCCAGCCGTTTTAGACGATGACGCCTGCATTCAATGCCCGCTTGAATTCTACCCAACGGGAGTAGCCGCGCGCTTCGCGTCGCTGTCCTCCTACGCCGCACGTACGTCCTTTTCCGATCTTGTTGCATGCGTTGCGCGGCACGAGATTCGGTTCACATTCAAGGGCAAAAACGGATTGTCGAAAGACGATTTCATGCGGGAAAGCGCCGAGTGGGGTAAGTGGAAAGTTCTCCTCCCCTCGACAATACATTTGAACGGACCGTCCATCGCGGATTCGTCTAACGAAGCGGTGACCGGAAGCCCGTATCAGATCGCTGTCGGGCAATCATTCTTGAATTCCGGCGCGGCGCGCAAGGTCCCGAGCTTCGGCGTCGACGTTTTCCCGGCGCCCGTCGACGGCATTCGGAGAACATCGCAACCGCCGATTGGAAAAGCGGTAAAGCGCGCAGTCGACGTAGTCATTTCGTCGATCGCTCTCATCGCAGCCGCCCCACTCTTTCTGGCGATTGCACTCCTCATAAAAATCACGACCGGCGGACCCGTCTTCTACTCTCATCCACGAGTCGGTTTCCAAGGGCGGAAGTTCGGTTGTCTGAAATTTCGGACAATGATCGAAACATCGGAAACCGCGTTATTGGCGTTACTTGAAAATGATCCGGTGTCGCTGAGCGAATGGCGCGTCACCCGCAAATTGCGCCGCGATCCGCGCGTCACGCCGCTCGGTCATATTCTCCGCAAGCTCAGCCTGGATGAATTGCCCCAATTTATCAATGTTCTAAGGGGCGACATGAGCTGCGTCGGGCCACGCCCCGTCGTGGAAGAGGAGCTTGAAAAATACGGCATGTCGGCTGCGAGTTATAAAAGCACGCGGCCCGGTTTGACCGGACTGTGGCAGGTCAGCGGCCGTAGCCGCACCACGTACAAAAGGCGCGTGGCGCTTGATCGCTACTACGCCACGCATTGGTCGCTGATGCTCGACATCTCCATTCTTCTACGCACCATTCCTGCCGTGCTGCGGTACGAGGATGCGGTCTGACGCGGCGGCTGTAGTGTCTGCCCACGACGCCGCCAAATCGGCCGTCATCGGTTGGAAGAACGAGCCGACAAAAATCACGCATGATAACCCTATCCCTTTGGGCGAATTCCTTCTCTACGCCCGATGTACTAAACCTTATCCCGGCGCAGGTTTTGGCGCTTGCGTTACCAAGTCATTATTGAGTGGCGTCAACGCCAGGTAATTCAGTATGCTCAACCTGCCAGTACGCGGAGCAACGGAGTCAGGGCTCGCAGGCGCTTACAAGCGCGATTATATCTCGCACGCGGAAATATCGAGCTTTCTCCGCAGGTACATTCGCACGATCCTCGCATCCGTCGCGCTCGTGCTGTCGATCGCGATACTGTACCTGATCGTCACGCCGCCCACCTATACCGCTCGCGCGCAACTCTTGATCGATCCGAAAACCGCCCAGCCGGTTCGCAGCAGCACCGACGATTCTGCACTCCTGGATGGGCCGCAGGTCGAGAGCCAGATAGCGATCTTAAGGTCCGAAACGATTGCGCGTGGCGTCGTCGCCGCACTCGGTCTCGATCACAACCCTGACTTCATGGGCGAAGAACATGGCATTAGATGGCAGTTGCACCGCTTCGCACACATGATCGACGGGCGTACGCCGCCAACCCCCTCCCCGAGTGACTTGCAGCGGGCCGCAATCGATAAAGTTATTGCGGGGCTGGACGTCGGACGCATCGATATTTCCTATGCGATCGGCATCGCCTTCAGCTCAAAAAATCCGAAGCTCGCGGCCGAGATCGCCAACGCCACGGCCAAGGTGTATCTCCGTGATCTGGTCGAGACACGCGCTCAGGCCGCACGCATCGGCAGCGACTGGCTTGAAAAACGCGTGGCCAAATTGCGCAAGCTAATGAATGCCGCGGCGCGCCGGGCTCAAGAATTCAAGGCGACGCAGGACTACCGCATCGATCGTTCGGGGCCCCCTGATGACATCGACGACGGCGACGCGAAAAAAAAGCCGGAGGAAGAACCCGCGACGCTCGATGAACTTGAGGCCACCGCCTCGACCTATCGCAAAATCTACGAAAATTTCTATCAGGCGTTCACCGAAACGGTGCAGCGCGAATCCTATCCTGTCATAAACGCTCGCGTTATTTCCGTCGCAGCGGTGCCGACAGGAAAGAGCTATCCCAAACCTGCCATCATCCTGGCGCTCGGCTGCTTCGCCGGCCTTCTCTTCGGCTTCGCCATCGCACTCGTGCGCAACGCCATCGACCAACCCGTCCGCTTTTCTCA
The DNA here is from genome assembly GCA_035538995.1 of Hyphomicrobium sp. GTDB lineage: Bacteria > Pseudomonadota > Alphaproteobacteria > Rhizobiales > Hyphomicrobiaceae > Hyphomicrobium_B. The sequence continues at coordinate 17,104 of DATLJG010000065.1, forward strand.
TCAGGTGCGCGACGAGCTTGGCTTGCGTAGCCTCGGCGATATTCCGAAGGTGCTGGAGCCTGTCGCCGGGTCCTTGCGCAAACGAGTCCTCAATATCTTACGCAGGATCGGACGCAGGGCTGCCAATCGCCGGCCACCAGCCGTCGCAATAAATGAAGTCGTCACCGCACCGTATTCGGGATTCAGCGAAGCCATCCGGCGCGTCAAGACAACCATCAGTGTGACGCAATCGGGCCAACCGCCAAAAGCCGTCGGCATCATCTCCGCATTGCCTCACGAAGGAAAAAGCACCGTCGCTTCCAATCTGGCAATGGCATTCGCCGCGAGCGGCGTACGAACGCTGCTCGTCGACGCCGACGTGCGAAACCGGACGCTCAGCAACGTTCTCGCTCCTGCGTCAACCGCCGGAATAGCCAATGTCACGTCGGATCTCAGCACGCTCGACGCCGCCATTGTCACCGTCGGCGACGGCAAACTTGATTTTCTTCCCGCAGGGATCGTCCCCGAAACCGGGAGCATTGCCGAACTCTCGCCGCACGACGACCTGAGACGGCTTATCGAAACGCTGTCAGAGCGCTACAGCGTCGTCATCTTCGATCTGCCGCCCTCTCAGAGCATTGCGTACGCGATACCGGTGGCCTCGATGCTCGACGGCGTCGTCGTGATCGCCGAGAGCGAAGCGACGCCGATGGCGTTGCTGCAAGAGCTGGCGATCAATCTCAGGGCTGTGCAAACAAACGTTCTCGGGTGCGCCGTCACGAAATCAGCCGGCAGGCATGCGATGCAAAAGGCCCAGTTCGCCTATTCAAGCTAACCGGGCCGCGAGCGCAGAAACCTTATTGGGAAAGCCAGATGCGGAACCGTAGCGGGCTTACATTGCTCCCGCATCCCCGCGACAGGGCGGACGCCATTCGCAATCGAGCACACCGCTCAGCATCCGCACATCGATCGTCAGAGCCCGGCCAAGGTCGGAGCATAGCCGTTGCGAGGATATTTATAGCTCGCCGAACGCTTCGCACTTGAACGATGGCGCCGCAGATCGGATTTGACCATCATCTGACAAAGTTTATCGATCGTTGTAATCGGCTCCCAACCCAGCTTGCGTCGCGCCTTCTCAGGCGAACCGATGAGCACATCAACCTCCGTCGGCCGGTAGTAAGTAGGATCGACCCGCACGAGCACCCGCCCGTCCTCCGCCGAAATCCCGCGCTCATCAACGCCGCTTCCAACCCAGTCGATGGGAATGCCGACGGCCTTGAATGCCATCGTTGCAAAACTTCGAACCGTATGCGTCGTGCCGGTTGCCAGAATGTACGTATCGGGCTCATCGGCCTGAAGAATGCGCCACATGCCTTCGACGAACTCTCCCGCATAGCCCCAATCCCTTTGGGCATTGAGATTGCCAAGCGTCAGAACATCCAGCTTGTCGAGCTTGATCCGTACCGCGGCGTCGGTGATCTTCCGCGTGACAAATTCCAATCCGCGCAATGGCGACTCGTGATTGAACAGAATGCCGGACGCGCCAAAGATATTGTAGCATTCGCGATAATTTACCGTCATCCAATAGGCATGCAGCTTGGCGACTCCATAAGGGCTGCGAGGATAAAACGGCGTCGTTTCCCGCTGCGGCGTTTCCTGAACTTTTCCGAACATCTCCGCCGAAGAGGCCTGATAGTAACGAACGGCGGGATTGACGATGCGAATGGCTTCGAGAAGCGCAAGAGGCCCGACACCGGTCACGTTGGCCGTCATCACCGGCAAGTCGAACGACGCCTTGACGAAACTCTGTCCCGCCAGATTGTAAACCTCGTCCGGCTCGGTTGCTTCTATAAGCCGGATGGCGGCGCCAGGCTCCGTAAGCTCAAACTCGCGAAGCGACAGATCGGGATGATCTCTCACTCCCAGCTCGTCCAGGCGCCAGAAATTCGGCGCGCTGCTCCTGCGGTGGGTGGCCACGACCTGGTAGCCCTTGCCGAGAAGAAGCTGCGTAAGAAGCGCGCCATCCTGCCCGGTTACACCCGTCACAACTGCTCTTTTCATGCAACGACCTCCGATGCTGC
>DATLJG010000066.1:0-20153 GCA_035538995.1 Hyphomicrobium sp.
TCCATCAGCGGCACCGGATTCATGAAGTGCATGCCGATAAAGTCTTCCGGACGATCCGTCGTCGCGGCAAGACGGGTGATCGAAATCGACGACGTATTCGACGCCAGTAGCGCGGTCGGCTTCAGATGCGGACAAAGCGCCGCGAAGATCCGATGCTTCAGGCTTTCGTCTTCGGTCGCGGCTTCGATGACGAGATCGCAATCACCGAATGCCTCGAGCGTCGGCGCAAAGCTGATGCGGTCAAGCGCTTTGTCGCGATCGTCTTCGTTGATCGCGCCCTTCGCGATCTGCCGCGCCAGGTTCTTGCCAACGGCCTCGACGCCTTTGTCGTAGGCTTCCTTTTTGAGATCGTTCAGAGCCACCGTGTAGCCCGAAAGGGCAACGACATGTGCGATGCCGCTGCCCATCTGACCGGCGCCGATAATGCCGACCTTGCTGATGGTCCGCGCAGGCTGAATACTGGCCTTGCCTTTCTCCATCAGCTTCTGGGTCTGCGCCATGAACGAATGTCCTCTGCGAGATCTGGGCGTTGCCGTCAGAGACCTGCCTTCTGCAGTTCGGCGTCAAGCTCCGGCAGAGCTTGAAAGAGATCGGCGACGAGTCCGTAGTCCGCGACTTGAAAGATCGGCGCCTCGCCGTCCTTGTTGATGGCAACGATGACCTTCGAATCCTTCATGCCGGCAAGATGCTGGATCGCTCCCGAAATGCCGACCGCAATGTAGAGATCCGGCGCGACGACCTTGCCGGTCTGCCCGACCTGCAGGTCGTTGGGGACGAATCCGGCATCGACTGCGGCACGCGATGCACCCATCGCGGCGCCAAGACGGTCAGCAACGGGCTCGATGTACTTCGTGAAATTTTCGCCGTTGCCCATGCCGCGGCCGCCCGAAATGATGATGCGGGCCGACGTGAGTTCCGGGCGATCCGACTTCGTCAGTTCAGCCTTTTCGAATGTCGAGACGCCGACGGCAGCCGGAGCAGCGACCGCTTCGACAGCGGCCGAGCCGCCTTCGCCGACCGCCGGGAAGGCCGACGTGCGCACCGTGATGACTTTCGTCTTCTCCGCCGTCTGCACCGTTTGAATGGCGTTGCCGGCGTAGATCGGCCGCTCGAACGTATCGGGCGAAACAACCTTCGTAATGTCGGACAGCTGCATGACGTCGAGCTTCGCGGCAACGCGCGGCAGGATGTTTTTGCCGAACGCAGTCGCCGGAGCGACGATGGCCGAGTAGTTGCCCGCGATCGAGAGAATGAGCGCGCTCACCTCTTCCGCAAGTCCGTGCGCATATTGCGGCGCGTCGGCGACAAGCACCTTTGCCACGCCGTCGAGTTTCGCGGCTGCATCCGCCGCCGCCTTCACATCGGAACCAACGACGAGGATCTGAACATCGCCGCCGAGATCCTTGGCGGCCGAAAGAGCTTTCGCCGTCGCGGGCGACAGCGCGTTACCCGAAAGCTCTGCAAGAAGTAGTGTGGACATTAGAGCACCCCCGCTTCGGTCTTGAGCTTCTGCACGAGCTCGGCAACACTACCGACTTTGACGCCGGCTTTTCGCGTCGGGGGTTCTGTCGTCTTCAGCACTTTGAGGCGCGGGCTAATATCGACGCCCAAATCTTCTGGTTTTTTCACATCCAACGGCTTCTTCTTTGCCTTCATGATATTCGGCAATGAAGGATAGCGCGGCTCGTTCAAACGCAGATCGGTGGTGACAACTGCGGGGAGCTTGAGCTTCACCGTTTCGAGACCGCCATCGACTTCGCGCGTGACGGTGACGGAACCCGCTTCGGGAACGACCTTCGAGGCGAACGTGCCCTGCGGCCAATCGAGAAGGCTCGCAAGCATCTGTCCGGTTTGATTGCAGTCGTCGTCGATCGCTTGCTTGCCGAGAATGACGAGATCGGGCGTCTCGGCATCGACTACTGCCTTCAAAAGTTTGGCGACGGCGAGCGGCTCGACTGCGGTGCCTTCAGGCGTCTCGATGAGGATGGCGCGATCCGCACCGATCGCGAGAGCTGTCCTCAGCGTCTCCTGTGCCTTCGTCGATCCGATGGAAACCACGACGACTTCCTTTGCGCCGCTTTTTTCCTTCAGCCGGACCGCTTCTTCGACGGCGATCTCATCAAACGGGTTCATGGACATCTTGACGTTCGCCAAGTCGATTCCAGATCCATCCGGTTTGACGCGAATTTTAACGTTGTAATCGACGACGCGCTTAACCGGCACAACGATTTTCATGCCATTCACCAGTAGCCTGGCGCTCCCATTGTTTTGTTGTTACCGGCGCTTGGAATGGCGCAGGCTTTTGCGGCGCGGTACCGCCGCGGACAGTCAAGGTGGCCACCAAATTTGCCTGGAAAGCGCATTGAAAGCCGCCTGTTCGCGGTAGTTCTCGCAATTGCGAAGAGCGAAAGCTACGGTCCGCTTCCGCGCAAGTCAATTGGCGGCTCGTCGCGGCGCACACTTCAAGCCGAAGCAGGGTAAATCCAGGCCGCCACGCCCTATCGCATTATCAGCGGTTTTTGCCCGGAACCCACAATACGTCGCTTTTGCCGTGATCATTGACGTACCGGCTCGCCACGAACAGGAAATCGGAGAGCCGATTGATATATTTGAGAGCCGGAGCGCTGACCGTCTCTCCAGGTTGGCTCGACAGCTCAACCATCAGCCGCTCGGCCCGTCGCGAAACCGTCCGCGCCACGTGGAGCGCCGCCGCCGCACCCGTACCGCCGGGCAGGATGAAGGAACGCAGCGGCTGCAGCGCCCCGTTCATCTGATCGATTTCATCTTCGAGACGCTTCACCTGGGCATCCGCGATCCGCAGCGGCTCGTAGGGAAGTTTCTCGCCACGGTCCGGCACGCAAAGGTCGGCGCCGAGATCGAAAAGGTCATTTTGAACACGAAGCAGCATGGCGTCGACGTCCGCGTCCCCGCCCGCCAAATGCACGCGAGCGACGCCGATATGGGCGTTCGTCTCATCAACTGTGCCGTAGGCTGAAATACGGGGAGACGTCTTCGGGACGCGCTCCCCGGTGCCAAGGGCCGTCGTCCCGGCATCGCCGGTTTTCGTGTAGATCCGATTGAGCACGACCATCGATCAACAGGTCCTGTGTAGCGGTTGGACGAGCCTCGCCTTTAGTGGGCCACAAAGGCATAGGCAAGAATGAGGAGAATAGCCACGAACTGAAGGCCAATTCGCCACCGCATCAGCTTTTGGCTGAGGTTGGCATTGTCGCCTTTCATCATCGTGTGCAGTCCGTAAAGCAGCACGCCAAGCACGGCGAAAACGGCCACAGTCACTGAATGGTAGAGAACGGTTTGCATTCGCCCGGTCCAATGATCATCTTTGCCAGTTGCTTACGCCCTGGGCCCGGAACCGGCAATCGGCAAGTCGGCGCGGAAAGAGCGTCGCTCAAGCGTGTCCCCGGCAAAAGCTCAAGCATTACGCATTTGAAATTTGCTCTCGACGGCAAAAGCCTTAATCCTTGCGGCGCATTGTATCCGGCTCCGAGGCCTGTTGTTCCTCACCCGGGCCCCATGCGCTTTCGTCCTGAGGCCCCGTGACCAACCAGCTGTCGGCATGTCGGAACATTCGGCCGTCGCCACGTCGTGGCGTCGGTTGGCACATTGGCGTCGTCGGAGCCGCGACTTTCTCAATTATGATGAGCTCCTCGCTTCATGCCGAGGACGGCCCTCCGAGCGACCCCGGTAAAGCCCGGCAAATCCTCGAGCAGAAGCGCAAACAACTGAATGATAACGCGGCAAAGGAGCTAACGATCCGCTCCAGCGTCGCCGAACTGGACGCCGAACGCCAGCGCCTCAACGGGCGCCTCATCGAAACCGCGAATTTGATTCAGCGGGGCGAAGCCAAAATGACGGCGATAGAAGGTCGCCTTTCGGAATTGCAGGAGCAGGAACGGCTCGTCCGGGGATCGCTGGAAAAGCGCCACGGTCAGATCGCGGCGCTGTTGGCAGCCCTGCAGCGCATTGGCCGCAATCCCCCGCCGGTGCTGGTGACCCGCCGCGAAGATGCACTCAAAATGGTGCGAAGCGCCATGCTGCTGTCTTCGGCTTTCCCTGACCTTCGCGACAAAGCCGTCCAGCTTTCCGGAAAACTCGCGGAACTGCAAAAAGTTATGGCCGGCATCCGCACCGAGGGCGCGCATCTCAAAGCCGAAACCGACCGGCTGAACGAGACGCGCACACGGTTGGCGAGTTTGATGGAGGCCAAGAAACTCAGCCTCACCGAGCAGCAATCGCAGCTGGCCGCGGTGCGCGTCGCAAGCGCCGATATTTCAAAAAACGTCACCAATCTTTCCGAACTGATTTCGCGCCTTGATCAGACGGTTACGGAGAAGACCGGACTTGGTGAGTACAATGACGAACTGAAGAAAGAGCAGCAGGCCAGCAACCCGCCGCCAGCGACGACACCCGCTGCCGGCCCTCAAATCATCAAGCCGCCGTCCGACGCGCCTTCCACTGCACCCGTTGAAATAGCCAAAAACACCGCGACAGTCGCGCCGGTGGCAGCCGCCACCGAAGCCGCCGCTGCGACGGCGGCAGCGCCTCCCGCCAAGGTCGCCATATTGACGCCACCGCCAGCCCCGAAGCAGGCCGTGGTTGAGCTGGCGCCATCCGGCGGAACCCTCATTCCCGGAAATCCGGGCCGAATCAAACCGGCCATCCCCTTCGCCTCGGCGCGGGGCAAGCTGCCCCTTCCGGCCCAGGGCCGTCGCGCTTTGGATTTCGGGGACAAAACGCAGTACGGAGGCCAGTCAAAAGGCATCGTGATCGAGACGCGATATGCGGCGCAAGTAACGTCGCCCTGCGATGGATGGGTTGTTTACGCAGGAGAATTTCGCAGCTACGGGCAACTCTTGATCATCAATGCGGGCGACGGCTATCATGTTCTGCTCGCAGGCTTGTCGCAGATCGACGTTCAGCCAGGCCAATTTGTATTGGCAGCCGAGCCTGTCGGTACAATGAATGGTGGTCGGAGAATTTCGCCGGCGTCGGCGCAAATAAGTGGACCCGTTTTATACGTGGAACTTCGTAAGGACGGGCGTCCTATCGACCCCGATCCCTGGTGGGCATCAGGTCAGCAGAAGGTACAAGGCTAATGCGCAAGACAGACTACGCGTTCTGGACATTCCTGCTGATGACAGGTCTGGCCGGTGCGACCACGCTGCTCAACGTCACTCAGACGTATTCGGCGACCTCAAACCAGAATTCCGAGCTCTATAAGCAGCTCGATCTTTTTGGCGACGTCCTTGAGCGTGTGCGCTCCGACTATGTCGAAAAGCCCGATGATACCCAGCTCATCGAGTCGGCGATCAACGGCATGCTGTCGTCGCTCGATCCGCACTCCTCCTATATGAGCCCCAAGAACTTCCGCGACATGCAGGTGCAGACGCGCGGTGAGTTCGGCGGTCTCGGCATCGAAGTCACGATGGAGAACGGCGTCATCAAGGTCGTCTCTCCGATCGACGATACGCCGGCGGCGAAAGCCGGGCTGATGGCCAACGATCTGATCACGCATCTCGACAATGAAGCGATTTCCGGCCTGACGCTGGAACAGGCCGTCGAGAAGATGCGCGGCCCGGTCAACACGCCGATCACGCTGACCGTCGTCCGCAAGGGCCGCGACCAGCCGTTCGACGTCAAGGTCACGCGCGACGTGATCCGCATCAACCCGGTCAAGGCGCGTGCGGAAGGCGATATCGGCTACGTCAAGATCTCGACCTTCAACGAGCAGACGCACGCCAATCTGGTCAAAGCCGTCGAAACGCTCGACAAGCAGATCGGCCCGAACATCAAGGGCTACGTTATCGACCTGCGGAACAATCCCGGCGGTCTTCTGGATCAGGCGATTGCCGTTTCGGATGATTTCCTCGAACAGGGCGCCATCGTTCTGACGAAGGGACGCAACAACGAGGAAACCCAACGCGCCAACGCGCGTGCGGGCGACATCTCTGATGGCAAGAAGATCGTCGTGCTGATTAACGGCGGTTCCGCCTCGGCGTCTGAAATCGTCGCCGGTGCGCTGCAAGACCAGAAGCGTGCCACCATCATCGGCACGCGCTCGTTCGGCAAAGGCTCGGTGCAGACGATCATTCCGCTCGGCGCCAACGGTGCGATCCGTCTGACGACGGCGCGCTACTACACGCCGTCGAACCGGTCGATCCAGGCACGCGGCATTGACCCGGACATCAACGTTGCGGAAGTCATTCCGGATGACCTGAAAGCCAAGATCGGTGATGAGAAGCCGCGCGGTGAAGCAAGTCTTCGCGGCCATCTCATAAACCCGGATGGCACCGACAACGACGGCAAGAACGAGGAATCCGGTTCGCCGTCGTACGTCGCCAAGGACGCCGACAAGGATACGCAGCTGCAGTACGCGCTGAACTTCCTCCACGGCACCGTGAAAGGCCCGGAAGCGGCGAACAACACCTCTCCGGCGTCCGCTCCTGCTGCCACGCCATCGACCGACAGCAAGAGCGACGATAAGGGCAAGAGCGACAGTACCGCGCCGTCGTCCACCCCGCCCGCCGCGACGCCGCCAGCCGACGACAAGACCCCGGCGACAACGCCGACGCCGAACTGAGGCAGGATCGCCGGTAGCGAACAACGTCAAAGGGCGCCCAAGTGGCGCCCTTTGCTTAGGTGATGACGACCCTGCGGGCGACCCCGCGCCTCTCAGCCTCAGAAGGAAAGGCATGCCGTGACGAAGAACGCGCCGCCAGCGATTGATCCCGCGACGCTGCCGTATCGGCCCTGCGTCGGTCAGATGGTTCTCAGCCGCAACGGGCTCGTCTGGGCCGGCCGCCGGGCCGATTCCAAAAGCGATGCCGAGGGACGAGGAACGTGGTGGCAAATGCCCCAAGGAGGGATCGATCCCGGTGAAGACCCGGCAACCGCCGCGCGCCGCGAACTTTTCGAAGAAACAGGCATTCGCTCGGCCGAAGAAATCGCTGAGCTTCCACGCTGGCTGACCTACGACCTGCCCTCCGAACTTATCGGGCATGCCTGGGGCGGTCGTTATCGCGGGCAGAAACAGCGGTGGTTCTGCTACCGCTTCACCGGCGAGGAAAGCGAGATCAACATCACGCCGCCGCCCGGTCTTGAGGCGGAATTCGTCGAATGGCGCTGGATTCCCGTCGGCGAACTCCTTGAACTCATTGTGCCTTTTAAGCGCGACGTCTACCGCGACGTGCTCGCCGAGTTTGCGCCGCTCGCACGTCCGCAAACGCCGTAAGCCGGTCTATATCCAAGATTTGGCGATCCGCTGAATTGTGTCGCTTATGACAAGCTAATGTCATCAGGCTGCTATGTTTTTTCAGCATGATGACGAATCATGGCACACTTTTGCACCGTACTTATCAACAGGCCGCGCCGATGACGCTGCTCTCCAAAACCTCTGAACTGTCGCGCGATGCGCTGCCGTTCCGCCTGTGCGTCGGCATCATGCTGCTCAATCGCGACGGGAAAGTCTGGGTCGGACGACGGCGCCCGAAATGGGCCGGCGACCATGCCGCTCATATTTGGCAGATGCCGCAAGGCGGTATCGAGAAATTCGAGCCGCCTCGCATTGCCGCCCTGCGCGAGCTGCGCGAGGAAACAGGTGTCACCAGCGTCGAAGTGCTCCTCGAGCATTCCGAATGGCTGTCATACGAACTGCCCGAGGATCTGCTCGGCGTCGCCCTCAAGGGCCGCTATCGCGGACAACGTCAGAAGTGGTTTGCGATGCGCTTCCTTGGCGATGACAGCGAAATCGATATCGCCGCGAAGCTGGGCACGAAGGCGGAGTTCGATACCTGGCGTTGGGCGCCGATCGACAGCGTCCCGAAGCTGATCGTGCCCTTCAAACGCAAAGTCTACGAGCAGGTGACATCCGCGTTTGGACATCTCGCTCGCTGACGGAATCGACCGCGACAATCAACAAAAAAACCGGGACATTGCCCGGCTTTTCAATTGCGAAAATAACGCGAGGAACGCCCGCCTCAAGCGGCACGCAGACGTTTCAATTCGTTGACCAGCGTATCAGCCATTCTCTTCGCCTCGTCGTCCTTCGCCGCTGCCAACTCAGCCTCGGCGGCCTTCAGTTCAGCGGCAATCGTAGCCGACGACAGCTCGTCCACGTCGTAAGCCTTCTCCGCCAGCACGGTAAGCCGTGTCGGATCAACCTCGGCAAATCCCGACTTCACGAACAAGCGGCGCTTGGTGCCGCCCGCCGTCACGTCGAGAACGCCGGGGCGCAACGTCGCGATCACAGGCGCATGTCCTGCAAGCACGGCAAACTCGCCATCGGATCCCGGCACGACGACCTGGTCCGCATCGATCGAAACCAACACTCGCTCAGGTGAGACGAGTTCAAATTTGAATGTGCCAGCCATGATCCGCTCGCTGCCCTGGTAATTTCGTTCCCTGACCGAATGCGCTTATTTATGATGCGTTCGGTGTCGACTCGCCGCCTTCGTCTTCCGCGCCGGCCTTCGCTCTGACCTCTTCCGGCGTCTGCAGCTTGGTGCCGCAGAACGGACAGAAAAAGAGCGGATGATCGACCAGCCCCGGCTCTTCTTCTTCGAGATCGACGAGCCCGACGGTCATGTAGATCACGCCATCGGGGCCGACGGTAATGAGCGGTTCGAAATCGCCGCCTTCCAGAGCTTCCTTGAGCTCTTCACAGCAGCTTCCGAATGTCGTCGCGGCTTCCGCCATTTGACTTTATCTCCTGATGGCTCGCGACGTTGCGGGCTTGTCGCCCGCCCCGCATGCCGGATTAAGCGGCTTCCGCGAGCTTCTCGGCCTTCGCGATCGCCTCGTCGATAGTACCGACCATGTAGAATGCCGGTTCCGGCAGATGATCGTATTCGCCATCGCACAGGCCCTTGAAGGCCTTGATCGTATCGGCAAGCGACACGAGCTTGCCCGGCGAACCGGTGAAGACTTCGGCCACGTGGAACGGCTGCGACATGAAACGCTCAATCTTACGAGCGCGAGCGACCGTCAGCTTATCTTCTTCGCTGAGTTCATCCATGCCAAGGATGGCGATGATGTCCTGCAACGACTTGTACTTCTGCAGGATTTCCTGAACGCGGCGCGCAACCTGATAGTGCTCTTCGCCGACGACGCGCGGGTCGAGCATGCGCGATGTCGAATCGAGCGGGTCAACGGCCGGATAGATGCCCTTTTCAGCGATCGAACGCGACAGAACCGTCGTCGCGTCCAAATGCGCGAACGAAGCGGCAGGCGCCGGGTCGGTCAAGTCGTCGGCCGGCACGTAAATGGCCTGCACCGAAGTGATCGAGCCCTTCTGCGTCGTGGTGATGCGTTCCTGCAGAGCGCCCATGTCGGTCGCGAGAGTCGGCTGATAGCCGACCGCCGAAGGAATACGGCCCAACAACGCCGACACTTCCGAACCCGCCTGCGTGAAGCGGAAGATGTTGTCGACGAAGAACAGCACGTCCTGGCCCTGATCACGGAAATGCTCGGCGACCGTCAGACCGGACAGCGCGACGCGAGCGCGTGCGCCCGGCGGCTCGTTCATCTGGCCGTACACCAGCGCGCACTTGGAGCCATCGGCCGAACCGTTGTTCTTCTTCGGGTCTTTGTTGACGTTGGACTCGATCATTTCATAGTAGAGATCGTTGCCCTCGCGCGTACGCTCGCCGACGCCCGCGAACACCGAATAGCCGCCGTGGGCCTTCGCGATGTTGTTGATCAATTCCATGATCAAAACGGTCTTGCCGACGCCGGCACCGCCGAACAGGCCGATCTTGCCGCCCTTGGCGTAAGGCGCGAGCAGGTCAACAACCTTGATGCCGGTGACGAGGATCTGCGCTTCCGTCGCCTGATCTTCGAACGACGGCGACGGCTGGTGAATGGCGCGAACCGATTTCGTCTTGATCGGGCCGGCTTCGTCAACCGGCTCGCCGATGACGTTCATAATGCGGCCAAGCGTTTCATCGCCCACCGGAACCGAAATCGGCGCGCCGGTATCGACGACTTCCTGACCGCGCACGAGACCTTCCGTCGAGTCCATCGCGATCGTGCGAACCGTGTTCTCGCCGAGATGCTGCGCGACTTCCAGAACGAGGCGGTTGCCGTGGTTCTGCGTTTCAAGCGCGTTCAAAATCTCAGGCAGCTGCCCCTCGAAGTGCACGTCGACGACGGCGCCCGTGACTTGGTGAATCTTCCCTACGTTCTTAGCCATTTTTATCTCCAGCGGAATTGTGTCAGGCGACGGTCAGCGTCACGGGGATGTTGTTGCGCGTCGCCTTGGAATACGGGCAAATTTGATGGGCTTCTTCGATGAGCGCCTTGACTTTGTCCTTGTCGGCGCCCGGGATCGAAAGTGTGAGTTCCGCCTTGAGAGCGAAGCTCGTTGCGTCCTTGTCGAGTTCGACGTTGCACGTCACCTTGGCGGCCTGCCCGTCGAGCCCGTGCTTTTTCGCGAGAAGCAGCACGGCCTGACCGAAGCAAGAAGACCAGCCGAGCGCGAACAGCTGCTCGGGATTGTGTCCTTCCCCGGAGCCGCCCATTTCCTTCGGCAGCGCCATGGCGAGAGCCAGCTTCCCGTCTTCGAGAACGGCGCGGCCATCCCGGCCGCCTTTCGTCGTTGCACGCGTTACATAAGCCATGTTCGCCTCCGGATCAGAGCGCTTCCGCGCCGGAAATGATCTCGATCAGTTCCTTGGTGATGTTGGCTTGGCGCTGACGGTTGTACTTGATCGTCAGCTTGTTGATCATGTCACCGGCGTTGCGCGTTGCGTTATCCATGGCCGACATCCGGGCGCCTTGCTCGGAGGCTGCGTTCTCGAGAAGCCCACGGAAAATCTGCGTCGAGATATTGCGCGACAGCAGGAAGCCCAGAACCTCTTCCTCGCTCGGCTCGTGCTCGTGGATCGCCGTGGCGCCCTTCGCCGCGTCACCACTCTCTTCGTCCACTTTCGCTGGGATCAGCTGCAGCGCCGTCGGCTTCTGCGAAATGACCGAACCGAATTCGGAGAAGTACAGCGTCGCGATGTCGAATTCGCCCGCTTCGAACATCTCCAGTACTTTGTTCGCGACCGCTTCGGCGTGACCGAAATTCAGCTGACGAACGCCCTGGAAGTCCTTGCGCTCGACGATGTTCTTGCCGAGATCGCGGCGCAGGTTGTCGGCGCCCTTACGGCCGACCGTCATGATCTTGACGGTCTTGCCGGCCGCCAGCAGCTGCTGCGCATCCGAGCGCGCCAGCTTTGCGATATTCGAGTTGAAGCCGCCGCACAGACCGCGTTCCGCCGTCATGACGATCAGCAGATGAACCTGATCCTTGCCATTGCCGACCAGCAGCGGCGAAGCGCCCTCGCGGTCAGCAACCTTCGAAGCCAGGCTCCCAAGCACCGTCGCCATCCGCTCGGCATAAGGCCGGGCAGCTTGCGCAGCTTCCTGGGCGCGCCGCAGTTTTGCGGCGGCGACCATCTGCATCGCTTTCGTGATTTTCCGCGTCGCCTTCACCGAGGCGATGCGGTTGCGCATGTCTTTTAAGCTCGCCATCGGGCGTTCTCCTCAAGGAACCCGATTAAGCCGCAAAACCCTTGGCAAACTTGTCGAGGAACTCGACCAGCTTCTTCTCCGAGTCGGCCGAAAGCGCCTTTTCCTTGGCGATCGTCTCAAGCAACGTCTTCTCCGAACGAAGTCCGGCGAGAACGCCCTGCTCGAACTTGCCGACTGACAAAACCGGGATCGCATCGAGATAGCCGCGCGTACCGGCGAAGATCACGGCCACCTGTTCTTCCATCTTGAGCGGCGAAAACTGCGGCTGCTTCAGAAGCTCCGTCAGGCGGGCGCCGCGAGCAAGCAACTTCTGCGTTGCAGCGTCGAGGTCCGAACCGAACTGCGCGAAGGCCGCCATTTCGCGGTACTGGGCAAGCTCGCCTTTGATCTTGCCGGCGACCTGCTTCATGGCCTTCGTCTGCGCCGACGAACCGACGCGCGACACCGACAGACCGACGTTCACGGCCGGACGGATGCCCTGATAGAAGAGATCGGATTCAAGGAAGATCTGGCCGTCGGTGATCGAAATCACGTTCGTCGGAATGTAAGCCGAAACGTCGTTCGCCTGCGTTTCGATGACCGGCAGCGCCGTCAGCGAACCGTTGCCGGATTTGTCGCCGAGCTTCGCGGCGCGTTCGAGCAAGCGAGAGTGGAGATAGAAGACGTCGCCCGGATAGGCTTCGCGGCCCGGCGGACGGCGAAGAAGCAGCGACATCTGACGATAAGCGACGGCCTGCTTGGAAAGATCGTCATAGGCGATCACGGCGTGCATGCCGTTGTCGCGGAAGTATTCGCCCATCGTGCAGCCGGTGAACGGAGCCAGGTACTGCATCGGCGCCGGGTCCGAAGCCGTCGCGGCGACGACGATCGAGTATTCAAGCGCGCCGCGCTCTTCCAGAACCTTGACGAACTGCGCAACCGTCGAGCGCTTCTGACCGACAGCAACGTAGACGCAATAGAGCTTGGCGCTCTCGTCGTTGCCCTGGTTGAGCGACTTCTGATTGAGGAAGGTGTCGAGAATGACCGCCGTCTTGCCCGTCTGACGGTCACCGATGACGAGCTCGCGCTGACCGCGGCCGATCGGGATGAGCGAGTCGATGGCCTTGAGACCCGTCGCCATCGGCTCATGCACCGACTTGCGGGGCAGAATGCCGGGGGCCTTGACGTCGACGCGCATTTTCTTGTCGGACTTGATCGGACCCTTGCCGTCGATCGGGTTGCCGAGACCGTCAACGACGCGGCCGAGAAGGCCCTTGCCGACCGGGACTTCGACGATGGCGCCGGTCCGCTTGACCGTATCGCCTTCCTTGATCGTCCGGTCGTCGCCGAAAATAACGACGCCGACGTTGTCGGCTTCGAGATTCAGCGCCATGCCGCGAATACCGCCGGGGAACTCGACCATTTCGCCGGCCTGGACGTTGTCGAGGCCATAGACGCGGGCGATACCGTCACCGACGGACAGCACCTGACCGATTTCGGAAACTTCGGCCTCTTTGCCGAAATTCTTGATCTGATCCTTCAGGATCGACGATATTTCTGCGGCCCGGATTTCCATAGACGTAAGACCCTCTTCCCTGGTCGTTTTTTCGGTTTCGGAACCTCAACCGGTTCCTTTGAAATTCTCTATCTCATCAACGAAACGCCGCCCGGTTTTCGCCCGTGCGGCGCTTAGAATTCGCGGCTTTTTAGGTGCTGGCTTCGCTCAACGCCACCTTAATGTTCTGCAGCTTCGTTTTGAGCGAGGAATCGATCATGCGGCTGCCGAGCTTGACGATAAGACCGCCGAGAATGCCCGGATCGACGCGCGACTGAAGTGTCACGTCCTTGCCGATCGTTGCCTTCAGCGTTTCCTTGAGCGTGGCGACCTGCTCGTCGCTGAGCGCCACGGCGCTCGTCACTTCGGCCGAGACTTCGCCGCGCGACTTGGCGGCTAGCGCCCGATAAGCCTTGATAATGTCCTGAACGACGAACAGCCGGCGGTTCTTGGCAACGAGCTTTATGAAATTCGCCGCCAGACCACCGATGCCTGCCTTGTCGAGGATCGACCCGATGGCGCGAGACTGGTCGTCAGCCGTGATGACGGGGCTGCGAACGAGGCGGACCAGATCGGGGCTCTCATCCAGTAAGCCCTGAAACGTCACGAGATCCTTCTCAACGTCGGCAACGTTGGAGGTTTCACCCGCGAGTTCGAAAAGAGCCGAGGCATAGCGCCCGGCCACCCCTTCAACGATGGTATCGTCAGTAGCCACGTCGCTCACACCGTTGCGCTCAGGGCGCATAAAGGGCGGGGCACGAAAAAGGCCCGATATTGCGCCCGTTTCAAGGAAATGGCCTTCGATGCAAAACAGCGCATAGGGCCAAAACCCACCAGCCGCCCCTCGAAAGCCGCGGTTCCATTAACATGCGGCTAGGTGACCTTCAACCGGCGGATTAAGGGGCGCGTTGCCGCATAACGCCAAATGCGGGGCGTCAAACTTCGCGCTTTCTGGAACGCCTCTAAAGCCGATGCCGCGCTGCCAGCACATCCAACATGAACATTTGCTGCAAGGGCCGTTCAAACCGCATTCAGCCGCGCACAGTCAATAATCAGCCCACGATCGGCTTTGCTGATCGGTGCATTTTACGTCTTTGCACTCGCCTCTCTGGACTTGGGCCCGCTCGCGGGCCCTTTTTTTGTCGCCGATCGGCTGACACCCCGACCTCAAAGAGCGTCCCGCATCACGATCGGGAAGCGCCAGGGAACGACGAACACCAGATCGAACCCGACGTCATGGCCCTGGTACCTCGGATTTCGCGCCAGCCAAAGATCGGCCGCCCGTCGCACGCGCCGGCGCATAGTCAGCGTTATGGCGTCCTCCGCGTCTTCGGCATTGGACCGTCGCTTCACCTCGATGAACGCTACGCGCTTGCCCCTTATCGCGATCAGATCGATCTCACCGACCGGGGTTTTGAAGCGCCGCCCGAGAATGCGGTGACCGAAAGCCATGTACACCGCCGCGACGATCATCTCCGCATTGAGACCGCGACGATAGCGGCGGCGTCGCTCAAGTTGCGGCCGCAACGGCCCATCATCGACATTCGAGCTCACGAGCTTCCGTCCTTCACCTTGACACCGAGCGCGTAGACGCGAGCCTTCGGCACGCCGAGATCGCCGGCGACGGCCTTGGCGGCGTCCTTGAGACTCATATCAGTGAGCGCCGCGCCAAGTCGTGCGACGATCATATCGTCGTTGACCGCCTGCGGCTCGCCGATTCCGACAACGATGACGATCTCCCCTTTGATCGTCGCATCGAGGCTTGCCTCGGCAAGCGCGCGCAGGTTTCCGCGCGCAACGCTTTCGTGCAACTTCGTCAGTTCGCGAGCGATGACGGCAGGCCGGTCGCCGAGAACGTCGGCCATATCGGCCAAGGCTTCGCCCGCACGATGCGGCGCTTCAAACAGCACCAGCGTCGCCGGGATTTTCGATAGCTCCGCGATGCGCGTACGCCGCGCCGCCTGCTTCGGTGGCAAGAACCCGCCAAAGAAAAAAGCGTCCGTCGGCAACCCGCTCGTCGTCAGAGCCGTCAACGCCGCTGAAGGTCCGGGGATGGAAAAAACCGCAATCCCGCGCTCCGTCGCCGCCCGCACCAGACGAAAGCCCGGATCGGAGAGCAGCGGCGTCCCGGCGTCGGAAATGATCGCGATCCGCCGTCCCGCTTCGACGCTGCTCAGCGCCCGTTCGATCTCACGGTCTTCATTGTGCTCGTGAAAAGGCACCGTCTTCGAAGCAATCGCGTAATGCTGCAGCAGCTTGGCGGAATGCCGGGTATCCTCGCAGTAGACGACATCGGCGCGCGATAGAATGGAGAGTGCTCGAAGCGTGATATCGGCGAGATTGCCGATGGGAGTCGCCACCAGATAAATCCCTGGCGAGAGCGGCGCCGAAAGCAAATCCTCGATTGCCTCTTTGGCGCGATCGCCGAGATGACGCCCTGCGGAACCCGCCGGCTGCTGCTCCGATAATTTTGGCTCTCTCGACACGAACATGCCTCTTTGCGTTTGAAAGCAAAGCAGTACCAAAAATGGCGCGAGGAACCACCCGCCCGCGCTGAGACACCTCAGGCCGCGATGGCGTCGTCGAACGGCCGCGGCGGCGTTGGCGGAAGCGGAATATCGAGAACGTGGACGTTGGCCCGGCTGCGCCGCTCCCCGACGTTCATCACGGCTGCCAATTCATCGACGAGCGACCCCAAAGCATATTGCGCGAGATCGACCTGCATCGCCGCCGACTTATGGCAGCGCATCGCCTCTTCGGCGCCCGACGCGGCAAGCCCAATGATATTGGAAATAGCAGCCCACTGTTCGACCAGCGTCAAACGCTGCGGCTCTCGGTGCGTCACAGTCTCGGGAGTTCGAACCTTCGTAACGGACCACAAGGAAAGCACGCCGCGAATCCGTTCAAATGCGCGGGAGAACACGGTAGAGCCGCCGACAAGAATGTTTGTCGATGTATATAGCATGAATCCCAGGGTGAGGGAAAAGAATTATTGGGCAGTTAAAATTGCGGTGATTTGCGAAAATACACAAGTCGAGCCATTCGGCCTTTATAGAAATATTTTATTCGTAGCGAGAATGGCCAAATCGGAATTGCGGAATCAAATCGCGCCGCAAAGACCGTCGATATAATTCGTGCAAAAGCGTAATCTGAATCTATATCAGCGCGTTAAACCCGGCGGACCGATCAGAACAGCCGTAAGTTTCTTGCCCAAACACAGCGCATTCAACGGGGGGTGCCCGGTTGCATCGCCATCGATTCCGGCCAAATAAATTCAGTCCGGAAGAATTCCGTATTTGCGAATTTAGCCTTGACCAATGACCCGGCGAATATCGGCCGCCGTCGCACCCTCATCCCGCAGCACGCGCAATCCCATATCGCGATTGGATTTGGAGAGCTTACGTCCATCTGCCCAACGGATAAGCCGATGATGAGAATAAACTGGCTCCGGCAAATCCAAAAGCACCTGCAATAGGCGCTGCAGGTCGGTGGCAGCGAAGAGATCCTGGCCCCTCGTGACATGCGTGACGCCCTGGCGCGCATCGTCGACCACGACAGAAAGATGGTAGCTCGCCGGCACATCCTTGCGAACGACGATGACGTCGCCCCAGCGCTGCGGTTCGGCCACGACCGTTTGCTGAGCGCCGTCCGCCGCGATCTCCGTGAACGTCAGCGGCGCGTCACCCCGCTTGCGACGCAGGACAGCCATTGCCGCATCCATGTTGAGCCGCAGCGCCGGTGCCTCTCCCGCCGCCATCCGTTCCCCAACCCGCTCGGCCGATGCGCCTCGCCAGAGGCCGGGATAAAGCGGCGCGCCGTCAGGATCGATCTTCTGCGGATCGGCTGCGGCGGTGATTTCGCCACGGGTTGCGAAACACGGATAAAGCAGGCCCTGCGCGATCAATTTGTCGGCCGCCGATAAGTAAGCGTTGAAGTGCTCGGACTGCACGAGCACTGGCTCTTCCCAGGTCAATCCGAGCCAGTGCAGATCGTCGAAAATGGCCGTCACGTATTCCGGTCGCCGGCGCTCAAGATCGATGTCCTCGATCCGCAGCAAAAATCGGCCATCGCCATTCTTCGCCATGTCGTGCGCAATGATCGCGGAAAGCGCATGCCCGACATGGAGAAACCCGTTTGGTGAAGGCGCGAAACGTGTAATCGAACTCATCTGTCGCAAATATCCCTTCGGCCGGTGCTTGGCATATGGGGGCGCGCGATCGCGTCCACGACGTGGCCGCGGAGTTTGCGCTGGTTGACCGGACCGGAAAACAAAACGGCGACCGTCGGCGCAGCGAGCGCCAACCTCGACAACACAACCACTTGCAACGCCCCCTACGCACCGCCATCCTGGCGGAAGCAAATGTTATGCGGCCCTTTCTGTCCTTAAAATGTCGCCGCCGAGAGACGTATTGTGCACAAACCGCGGCATG
The DNA here is from genome assembly GCA_035538995.1 of Hyphomicrobium sp. Lineage (GTDB taxonomy): Bacteria > Pseudomonadota > Alphaproteobacteria > Rhizobiales > Hyphomicrobiaceae > Hyphomicrobium_B. The sequence continues at coordinate 17,500 of DATLJG010000066.1, forward strand.
CGACGCTGACAACCGAACGTCAATTCAAAGCGGCCGCTACGGCGCTCGCGCGACAATGCAAAGTCATGTCGCTGATCTTGCAACGCACCGGCATCCCGCCGGCGAGACGATTTCCCGCAGACTTTTCCGGACTTTCCAAGATCATCGTCGGCCAGCAACTTTCCGCCCAAAGCGCCGCCGCGATCTGGGCCCGTGTCGCCGCCGCGCTCGATCCGTTTTCACCGGATGTGCTCCTGACGCACAATGATCCCGATCTAAAAGGTCTTGGGCTCTCGAACGGAAAAATCCGCACACTGCGCGCCCTGTCGCGCGCCATCGTCGATGACGGTCTCGACATCGCCGCGCTGAATGCATCCGATGATGTCGTCATCATTGAAAAACTGACGGCGATCCACGGGATCGGACCATGGACGGCCGACATCTACATCATGTTCGCGCTCGCCCGCCGCGATGCGTTCGCGTCCGGCGACCTCGCGTTGCAACTCGCGACCCAGCATCATTTCAAGCTCAAGACCCGTCCGACCGCCGCAGAGCTTGAGAGAATCGCCGAACGCTGGCGTCCGTCGCGCGCTGTCGCCGCGCACCTGCTGTGGGCGGATTACGCCTTCGCGCGTCGGGCACTGACGCAGAAAGCTGCGAAAGGGCGCGTCACAACCACGCACAAGCCCTTAAAATAGGCCGCGAAAACCGGCGTCCTGTGTGAACTTAGGGAGACCTTCACAGAATTGATATGCGCGGCTAGTATCCCCGCGCCCTGGCAAGGCCCCGACGTGATTCGACGGATCAGAAGACCGCGAGGTTTATGGCGCACCGTGAATGCACACGCGACAATTCCGGACAATTGTCCGGCCCTTGTACTGAACGCCGACTTCCGGCCGCTCAGCTATTACCCGTTGTCGCTCTGGAGCTGGCAGGACACCGTAAAGGCGGTGTTCCTGGACCGGGTTAATATCGTTTCGGAATACGAACGGTTCGTCAGAAGTCCCTCATTCGAGCTTAAGCTGCCGAGCGTTGTCTCGTTGAAGACGTACGTGAAGCCTGCGCTCTATCCAGCCTTCACGCGCTTCAATGTTTTTCTGCGCGACCGCTTCACCTGTCAGTACTGCGGCGACAAAAGCGATCTGACGTTCGACCATCTCATCCCGCGTTCCCGTGGCGGTCAAACGCGATGGGACAACGTCGTCACGGCCTGCGCACCCTGCAATCTCAGGAAGGGCGGCATGATGCCGAAGGTCGCCGGCATGTTCCCCTCATATGAGCCATATCGGCCGACGGTTTTCGAACTGCATCGAAATGGGCGGCTCTTTCCGCCCAATTATCTGCACGAGAGCTGGCTGGATTATCTCTATTGGGATACCGAGCTGGAACCGTAGCTGCGTTACGTCATGGCCGCCCTCCGAGGCGGCCATCCAGGACAACGTGATCAATCAATCGTTGGAACAATTGGCTCTGGATGGCCGGGTCAAGCCCGGCCATGGAGTGAGGAAGGATAGTCTAAGCAGCCCGCTTTACGGGATGCGCGCAAATCTCGGCCGCGATCTGATCGACCGCTCGCTCCCACGTCAAATGATCGTCGGTACTCAATCCAAAAGACGCCAGTGCATCCTCCGGCGCGCCGCCATCGCGGAAAATTCGCGCGCACTCCTGCCGGCTGACGGCAACGGCCTGATGCCATTGAATCGGACTGAGGTGGTCAGGAACCGAGGGGGTCATGGTGCAACTCCGCATAAATTACAGCTCTCAAGGAACTTTGATGAGGCCGGTCGTGTTCCCAAACAGGCGGCAGATACACAGAACGCTGTGACATCACTACGCGAGACCTTGTCAGATGATGTCTCGATTGAGGGCTAACTCGATCACGCTCCGTGTATCTGCCAGCTCTTTGGGAAAGCCGGCCGCTCTCCGAATTCTGCTATGCTCAACGCACAGCGGGCGACACATACGCCGACGCCAAAACGCTTTTACGGAACGCTACGACTACGCACCTTCCGGCGGCTCCGTTCTGGCGGACAGGAAAGCGCCCTTCAGAACATCACGCGCAATATCTCCAACCGGACGCCAAGCCCACTCAGCCGCCGCCGCGCCTTGAACCGCGCCGCCGAATGGAGCGCGAGGAGCGGTGCGGGCGAACCGCCGGGACATACGCATCGACGTTTTTGTCGAGACGGTTCGCCTAATGTTTTTGAACGCCCCGGACAGAACGTCCTTTGGAGTCCGTCCGCACTCAGACACAACGCTACGCATACGAAACGCAACAACGCGACGCTTACTCAAAGACGGGACGCGAACACACTCGGAAGGACCGCCGAGGGCAGGCAGCTCGGGAAACGATCCCAAAACACGCAACTTGGACGCCACTGAAAAACTCCCTCGACGCTTGGAACGGCCCCACCCAGGCTTTTGTGTTCCGCGAACGAAGCAAGAATAGCCGTCACATTCGGGCAACGGGAAGGCACGATTCTGTTCGCGCCATGGTATTCGCTTGACAGTATCGGCATCACAACGAAATCAACGCCTTCCCGCAGCGCGAGATCTGTGGACAATGTTTCGTACGAAGCAACTGATCAGGCGCGGTCGCGCCGATCGAGCGCCAGAGCGCCCGCACGCAGCGCCAGCGCCATGATGAGCAGCGACGCAACGACGTTCCATCCGGC
>DATLJG010000067.1:0-7104 GCA_035538995.1 Hyphomicrobium sp.
GGCGCAATCAAAGCCAACTCAATCCTTGTGATTGGTGATCGCGACGAAGGTCTCGTCGTTCTGGCAGCGGCGTTCGTGCATGAGGAAATCATAGTAGCCGCATCGGCCCGTACCGGGATAATCGCGGCAGGCATGCGGGCGCGCCTTATAGATCGTGCAGCGCCGCTCCTTCGTATCGAAGAACTGGCAGATGCGGCCGTAATGTTGGTCGCGCTTGCGGCGCATCAGATACTTGTGCCCGTGGCCCTCGCGCGTGAACCGGCGCTTGGCGGTCTCGTATTTCAGGGTGAAATGCTTGGCGAGGCGTTCGACGTCGCGCTTGTTGAGTGCGATGACCGGATACGAGCAGCAGTATCCTGGACAATTCAAACAGTTATATTGAGCCATCGAGGCTGAAACGCTCCGGTCGAGCGCGCTGACACGCGCGTGTGGTGGAGACAACCGCTTAGCCCATAGCCCTTCCCAGTCAAGCGGACATTGGCACCGTCGCGAGCCTTTCCCGATGGTGTTGCGCGCTCGCTTGCAGGGCGACGATGATGCGGCTTTCGAATCCGCTTGCTTCGCTGCGGCGGCGTACCTATGTTTGGAACATTACGTGAACTTCGGCGTTGACATGGGATCGGGCAGGCGAGCATCGCGAGCTGCAAAGGCGTGGACAACAGCAAATGATCTGCGGAAGCCCGATCGCCTAGCCTCTAATGTCGGCTGGAGATTCTGGAGCGGCAGGCTGATACAACCAAACTAGGCGCCGCCTTTATGGATCATGGCGCTGCCGAATTGGTTGGCGCTGCGTGCGCCTCAACGGCAAGACCCGAATTTATTAAGGAGATGGATGAATGGCAGGTTCGGTCAACAAGGTCATTCTGGTCGGCAACGTCGGCAAGGACCCCGAAATCCGCCGGACGCAGGATGGACGGCCGATCGCCAACCTGAGCCTGGCGACGAGCGAGACGTGGCGGGATAAGGCGACCGGCGAGCGTAAGGAGCGGACCGAGTGGCATCGCGTCGTCATTTTCAGCGAACCGCTGTGCAAGGTCGTCGAGCAGTACGTCAAGAAGGGCGCCAAGCTCTACATTGAAGGCGCGCTGCAGACGCGGAAGTGGACCGATCAGAGCGGCGCCGAAAAGTATTCGACGGAAGTCGTGCTGCAAGGCTTCAACGCCACGTTGACGATGCTCGATGGCGCCGGCGGCGGTGCCCGTGGTGGAGCGTCGGTCGGCATGCAGGAAAGCGGCGGCGATTACGGTGGGTCGGATGGTGGTTTCGGTTCAAGCGAACCGCGCCGTGTCGCCAAGACGGGCGGCGGCAAGGGCAACTTCGACAAGGCCATCGACGACGAAATTCCGTTTTAATTGGCGCTGGGCGACTCCGCTGGCGCGGAGCCGCCGCCAAGCGCTCCGCTAAGTAAGCATTCTGCAAAAAACGTCATCCCGGCGCAGGCCGGGATCCGTCCAGGCCTACTGTTTAGCGGAACATCGATGTTTGGACAGATCCCCGCCTTCGCGGGGATGACGATGGGAATTCAGTCCCACGAGCCTTGCTCATCCTCGGCCGCGCCCCGCACTCCGGTATTAGCCAGCAATACGACGGCATTGCCGGCCGGCTCGACGGAGGAGAGTCGGCAATGCCAATCAAAAAAGCGCTAATGCAGCGTAACAGCCGCCGGGGCGAACGTGTCCTCGGCCTGCACCTCGATGAACAGGTGCCGCACGTCCGGAAACCGCGACTTGATCGCGTTTTGCAAGATCGCGGTGACGGCTTCCACGGTCTTGGCGCTGGCCCCGTCGTGAAAATCGACACTCGCCGTTACGAGCACATCGTGCGGGCCGAGATGCATCGTGCGGATCTCGTTGATTTTCCGGATCGGCTTCGTTGCGCCGGTCTCACTTGCGATGATCTCGCGAAGCCCGGCTTGCACGACGCGGGACGCCGCTTCACCGACAATCAGCGATTTGATCTCCACTGACATGAAGGCCGCGACGCCCGCCAGCACGAAGCCGATCAAAATCGAAGCGATGCCGTCCGCCATTTCGAACCCGCCGAAGTCCGCCACGAGCGTCCCCGCCAATGCGATTAGCAATCCGAGCATCGCCGCGATGTCTTCGAGAACGATCGCGAAAAGGCTCGGATCTTTCGATCGCCGCAAGGCTTCGAGAAAGCCGTGGCGCGATTCCGGCCGTGCCTTGAATTCACGCAGCGCCTTCAGCAGCGAATAGCCTTCGAGGACAATCGCGACTCCGAGCACGGCGTAAAGCACGCCGACGTTTTGCAGCGGATGCGGTTCGAGAATTTTATTGATGCCCTCATAGATCGCGACGCCGGCGCCGAGCGAGAACAGCACCATCGCAACGATGAAGCTCCAGAAGTAGATTTCCCTGCTGTAGCCGAAGGGATGCTGTTCGTCGGGCGGACGTTTCGCGCGCGTAATGCCGAGGAGCAAAAGTCCTTGATTGGCCGTATCGACCAACGAGTGAATGGCTTCCGACAGCATCGCCGACGACAGCGTCCACGCCGCCGCGACGAATTTCGCGACTGCAATTCCCAGATTGCATCCAAGCGCGATCAGAATGACCGCTTTCGACCCGCCGGCTTCCACGTAACCCCTCCATTGTTCGGGCCGCAGGGGTAACCGAAACGGAATGAAGCTGTCTACTCTCACCCGCCCCAAGCGTCAAAGCTCACCCACTCCGGCCGACGGGTTTAGCATTCCGCGCCGGCGCCAACTATCGGCGTCATGCCGGCGCAGGCCGGCACCCAGACAAGCTGCAGCAAGTATGATCATGAAGGTGGGCCGCGGTCGCGCATAAACCGCGAAAAAGAATTTGCGGAACCCTGCCGTCGATCCCAACCCTCGCCTGGATGACGTCAGGGAACAATCATCGACGCTGCCATTGCACTCCATGGCCGGACCTGACCCGGCCATCCAGCGGTATGCGCACGAGCGTGCGCCGACTCGGAACGACGCTACTTCGACTTCAGAAACTCAATGATCTTCTGGCGCGTCTGCGCATCGCTAATTCCGTTGAACGGCTTCATGTTGTTGCCGGTCACGACGGAATCGGGACTGGCGATGAACTTATCGAGCGTGGCCTCATCCCAGGTGATGTTCGCCTGCTTCATCGAGGGAGAGAAGGCATAACCTGAGATCGAGCCGGCTTTGCGCCCGACGATGCCGTGAAGGCTGGGGCCGAGGCGATTGTCGCCCTCTTTCCAGGAATGGCAGGTGCGGCAGTTGTTATTGAAAAGCTGCTCTCCGGACGTATCGCCATCGGCTGCGAAAGCCGTGGCTGTAAGAACCGTTGAAAGCACCAATCCGAAGGCAAAGCCGAATAGCGGCATCGCAATTACCTCGCTCACTGCATACAGCGTTCAAAACGGCCCGTTGCCAAAAGGGGCAATGGGATACGGGAAAAGAACGCAAAGAGCCCCGGCACTGTTCCGTGCCAGCGTGTCTCCATCCGTTAACAATGGAAATTCGCTTTGCGCAGCTCAGTTTTTCGGCGACGCGTCCGGCGTGTCGCTCGGCTCGCTCGCCCGTTTTGCAGCATCGAGTGCGTCCTGTGCCTCTTGCTTTGCCTTTTCGAGAGCGGGCTTGGCCTTTTCCTTTGCCGACTCGTAGGCGTCCTTCGCGGCCGCCTTGGCCTTCTCATAGGCCGGGCCCGACTTGTCGCGAATTTCCGCGCCTGTCTCGGTGGCGCGCTGCAGCCAGCCTTTCGGTGGATTGGAACGCTTGTATTCCGGAGCCGATGCCAACGCCTCTTTCGTCGCCGCCGACAGGGTGACGTTGACGCCTTTGTCGGTCGCCTCGATGCTGAGCGCCGGCAGGTTCACGCCGACCTGCTTTTCCCCGACCCCGAGAAGACCGCCGACGCCGATGATCACACCGGCGATTTTGTTGTCGTTATCGACGATCAGATCCTCGATATGGCCGATCACCTTGCCGTCGCCGTCATGGACGTTGACGCCGAGCAGGCGATCCCTGGCGAGATATTGCGTTGGCGTCTGTTCGGACACAAACACGTCGTCCGCGAGCGCTGGAAGCGATCCTGCCGCCAGCGCCAGAAAAGTGATTGCAAGAATTCTGAGGCTCATATCGCAGGTCCTTTTTCAGGTGAGGCACGTCCACATCGAGAGGCTCCGTCGCCGGCACGATTGAGGTCCGGAAATGCGCGAATCTGCGCCGTCAACGCACGATCTCCAACGTCTGTTCGCAGCGCGCCATGCCGGTGGCCGGCATCGGTTCTAAGCAGCATTATAACGCATTGATATAAATAAATAAATTTTCCCGCGCGATTTCGCGTCATGTCGCCGCGCCGATAGCATTTTGCCGCCGCTTCGGCTATGCTTCGAGCCACCTTCTCGCCCCAGCCACGAGCCTGCGCCGTGGCCGCGATTTGCCTCCAGGAAAGAACCGACTTTGACCGACAGAAGCGACGACGAAAGACCGGCTGGCCGCGAGCCGAGCGACATACGCCCCATCTCCATTTCGGATGAAATGAAGAAGTCGTATCTCGACTACGCGATGAGCGTCATCATCAGCCGTGCGCTGCCCGACGTGCGCGACGGTCTGAAGCCGGTGCATCGCCGCATTCTGTTCGCAATGAACGAACTCGGACTCGATTGGAACAAGAAGTACGTCAAGTCGGCGCGCATCGTCGGTGAGGTGATGGGCAAATACCATCCGCACGGCAACCTGGCGATTTACGACGCGCTCGTGCGCCTGGCGCAGGACTTCTCGATGCGCGTGCCGCTGGTCGATGGGCAGGGCAACTTCGGCTCGATCGACGGCGATCCGCCCGCAGCCGAACGCTACACCGAATCCCGCCTCGCGAAGGTGGCGAGCTTCCTGCTCGACGATCTCGACAACGATACGGTCGATTATCGCGACAACTACGACGGCACGATCCAGGAGCCGTCGGTTCTGCCCGCCAAGTTCCCGAACCTGCTCGTCAATGGCGCGGGCGGCATCGCCGTCGGCATGGCGACCAATATCCCGCCCCACAACCTGGGCGAAGTCATCGACGCTTGCATCGCCGAACTCGACAATCCGGAAATCGGCATCGATGATTTGATGCAGTACATTCAAGGGCCGGACTTCCCGACTTCGGGTCTCATTCTCGGCCGTGGCGGCATTCTTTCGGCCTACCACAAGGGTCGCGGCTCGATCATCATGCGGGCGCGCGTCAAGACCGAAAACATCCGCAAGGACCGCGAAGCGCTCATCGTCACCGAAATTCCCTATCAGGTGAACAAGCGCACGCTGATCGAGAAGATCGCCGACCTCGTTCGCGACAAGAAGATCGAGGGTATTTCCGATCTCTGGGATGAATCGAACCGCGAAGGCATCCGCATCGTCATCGAGCTGAAGCGCGACGCCGTCGCCGATGTCGTTCTGAACAACCTCTACAAGTATTCCGACCTGCAGACGACGTTCGGCGCCAATATGCTGGCGATCAACGGCGGCCGTCCCGAGAGCCTGCATCTGAAGGACTTCATCTCGGCGTTCACGGCTTTCCGTCAGGAAGTCGTGACGCGGCGGATCAAGCACCTGCTGAACAAGGCCCGCAACCGCGCTCACGTTCTTGTCGGCCTCGCCATCGCCGTCGCCAACATCGACGAAGTCATCAAGCTCATCCGCACTTCTGCGTCGCCCGCCGACGCCAAAGAGCAGTTGATGGCGCGCGACTGGCCCGCGAAGGATATGACGCCGCTGATCGAGCTGATCGCCGATCCGCGCCATACGGTATCGGCCGACGGCACGTACCGGCTCTCGGAAGAGCAGGCAAAGGCCATCCTTGAGCTACGCCTCGCACGCCTGACCGCTCTCGGCCGCGACGAGATCGCCGACGAATTGAACAAGATCGCCACCGAGATCAAGGAATACCTTGCCATCCTCGCGTCGCGCGCCCGCGTCGTCGATATCGTCAAAGGCGAATTGACCGCGATCAAGGACGAGTTCGCGACGCCGCGTAAGACGGAAATCGTCGATATCGAAGGCGAAGTCGAAGACGAGGATCTGATCCAGCGCGAGGACTGCGTCGTCACCGTCAGCCACAAGGGCTACATCAAACGTGTGCCGCTCGCGGCTTATCGTGCGCAGCGGCGCGGCGGCAAAGGCCGCTCCGGCATGTCGACGCGGGACGAAGATTTCGTCACCCAGCTGTTCGTCACCTCGACGCATACGCCGGTGCTGTTCTTCTCGTCGCGCGGCATGTGCTACCGCATGAAGGTCTGGCGTTTGCCGGCCGCTTCCCCGCAGTCGCCCGGCAAGGCTCTCGTCAATCTGCTGCCGCTGAGTGAAGGCGAAGCGATCACGTCGATCCTGCCGCTCCCCGAGGATTCATCCACCTGGGGTGACCTGGAACTGATCTTCGCGACGCGCTCGGGCAACGTCCGCCGCAACGCTCTTGCCGATTTCGAGAACATCAATCGCAACGGCAAGATCGCGATGAAGCTCGACGAGGGCGACCGCATCGTGCAGGTCGCGATCTCCAAGCCCGATCAGGACGTGCTGCTGACCAGCGCCGACGGCCAGTGCATCCGCTTCCTCATCGGCGACGAGATCCGGTTGTTCAAGGGCCGCGATTCAACAGGCGTTCGCGGTATCCGCCTCGATAGCAGCGACGAAGTCATCTCGATGGCGATCCTCAATCACTTCGAGGCATCGGCCGAGGAGCGCGTCGCCTATCTCAAGCAGGCCAACGCCTTGCGCCGCTCGGAGGACGCCGAGGATATCGAGACGGTCGCCGATGCCGACGCCGAGGAAACCGCTGTCGCCGATGTTGCGCTTCCCCCCGAACGCTTCGCGGCGATGCAGTCGGCCGAGCAGTTCGTGCTGACGGTTTCGAAAAAAGGCTTCGGCAAACGGTCGTCGTCGTTTGAGTTCCGAACGTCAGGCCGTGGCGGCAAGGGCATCGTCGCGATGGTCGCCAATGAGCGCAACGGCCGCTTGCTTGCCTCGTTCCCGATCGAGGAAAACGACCAGATCATGCTCGTCACCGACGGCGGCCAGTTGATCCGCTGTCCGGTCCACGACGTCCGCATTGCCGGCCGTAACACGCAGGGCGTCCGCATCTTCAAGACGGACGCCGACGAGAAGGTCGT
>DATLJG010000068.1:0-2127 GCA_035538995.1 Hyphomicrobium sp.
CCCGCCGCGCGACAAAATCCAGAGGCGCGCCTTCCTCATATGCGGCGCGTCGGGCGAGTCCCCGATCATCTTCAGTGCATAATATGCCTTGACCGAAGCGCTGATGTCCGACGCGCCATCGCGGAACAACGGCCAGCCGCCGTCCTTCGATTGAATGCGTCGCAGATAGTTGGCGATCTTTGCTTCCAGCGTCGCATCGACAGGTTCGGCAAGATAGTGCCGCATCAAAACGTATTCCGCCGGAATCGTCGCATCGGCTTCCAGCTCGAACACGAAATGCCCGTCGTCACGCTGGAGCGCGAGCAGTGAGTTTTGCGCCGCTGAGATTGCCGCATCGAGATCGGCACGTGGGATCTCATGCGTGACGCCATCCTCGGGACGGGCGAATTTTGCGGCTGGATTGAATTCCATTGCGGCTCTCCCAGAAGCCTAGCGTCCTATCAGATACCTGATTTCATCGCCAGTTCGGCGGCACTTTCACCGGAGCGGATCGCACCCTCGATGGTCGCCGGAAGTCCCGTTGCGGTCCAGTCGCCGGCAAGATGCAGGTTCACCCACGGCGTGACAGCCGATGGCCTGAGCGCATTCTGCTGAGGTGTTGCGGCGAAAGTCGCGCGGCGCTCCTTGACGATTAGCCACGGCGGCAATGCGTCCCCAAGTCCGGCGATCTTCGCGACTTCCAACCATATCTGCCGCGCCAACGGCTCGCGTTCAGTTTCATTGAAACGATCGGCCGAACTGACCGTCACCGACAGCCGATCATCAAAGGCAAACAGCCATTCGGTCGTCGCGTTGACGACACCGGTGATCTTCGCCATGTCCGCCGACGGCGCAATTTTGAAATGCGCATTGAAAATCGCACGATATTCTGTCGGCACCTTGAGATCGGGGACGAGCGTCCGTGCCACCCACCCAGGAACAGCGAGAATGACATTGTCGCGCGGAGCGATGGTCAATGTGGTGTCCACAAATTTCAGGGCCGCGACACGGCCGTCCGCATAGTCGAGCCCGCGCACGGCCGTATCGAAGCGCACGTCTCCACCGTTCTCACGAATGAACGTGACAGCCGGATCGACGAGGGCAGGCCCCAATCCGTTCGGCGCAAACAATGGACGGCAGGCATTTCCACCGCGCGCCAGCGTTTCTCGAACGACCGCACCCGCTAGCTTTGCCGACCCCTCCGCCGGATCGCAATTCAAAGCCGCCAGCAAAACCGGATGCATGAGTTTCCGGTAAACATCGGTGTGACTGCTTATCCTTTGCGTGACCGTATCGGTCTCGGACGCAAACAGCAGGTTGCCGAGCGCGAGATAATCCCGCGCCTGCGTTCCCGGCACGCGCCGATGCTTGGAAAAAATCCACCACGGCAACGGACCGTCGTTCGGCCGCAGCACCCAGCGCTTATCCGATGCGACATCATAGAACGTGAATTCCGCTTGATCCGGGCTGGCCAGCAGATGACGTCCGCCGATCGCATCGAGAAATGCGATCGCACTTTTATTCCCCGACAACAGCAAGTGATTGCCGTTGTCGATCGTCAGCCCCAGCGCCGGCTCAAAATACGATCGGCACCGCCCGCCCGCATGCCGCGCCAGCTCGTGCACGACAACCTTCCGGCCTTGCCGCACGAGTTGAACAGCCGCCGACAGGCCGGCGAGACCAGCCCCGACAATATGGGTCGTTCCGGCAATCATTAGAAAATGCCGTCGCGTAGCACCGCCCACAGGACGTAGCGCTTCGAGCGGCGGACATCGGCGCGCGGCGCATGCCAGCCGCGTGCGATCAGTTTTTCAAGAATTCCGCGATAGACCGTCGCCATCATTCGCGGCGAGCGTGCCGCGCGGCGCGGACAGCGCGCCATGATCTCTTCCGAGCGATAGTAATAATTCCGCGTCTTCTGTGCGATTCCCCGGCAAACCCGATCGAGCGCCGGATGCGAGAGGATCGAGTCGATCCGGGTATCGGTAATCCCGGCGTCGCGCAGCCCTTCGCTCGGCAGATAGAGCCGCCCCATCGTCGCATCTTCATCGATATCGCGAAGGATGTTCGTCAGCTGCAGCGCGCGGCCCAAGTGATGCGCGAGATCGATCCCAAGATCTCCCTCGATGCCGAAAATCGGAACGGAAA
>DATLJG010000069.1:0-9615 GCA_035538995.1 Hyphomicrobium sp.
GTTGACGGTCGTGAACGCTTCGTCCAACCGCGCCTTGCCTTCGCGGTTGAGCTGTTGAATGGCGTTGCGCAGCTTCAGGATGCCTTGTTCGAGATCGTCGCGCTCGGCCGTCAATCCTTCGAGCTGCTTGGCGACTTCCGAGAGATCTTCGTCCGCCTGCAAGTTGACGCCGCCGAGGCGTTCCCGGTCCACTTTGAGCTTTGAAAGTTGTTTCTCGACGTCCGCCAACGGCGGAATCGTCGTGAACTCGGAGACAGCCGCGATCGCAAGGCAATCCTCCGGCGCGACTTCAAACGTCTCACGGATATGCCGCGCCGTATCCTGGCGGCGCTGGCGCCCACCTTCAAGGCGCGTCTCGATCCGCGCGTTGGCTTCGCGCGCCGAGGAAACATCCGCCTGGATTTTTCTCAGTGATTCCGTCGCTGCACGCACGGCCGCTTCGACGCTGGCGAGTGTATCGGCGGCCTCGCGCCGTTCGTCATCGGCACGCGACAGAGCCGAAAGCAACGTTTCGCGCTGGGCGGCGATGCGTTCGGGAAGATCGGCGTTGGCTTCGATCTCGCTGCGTGTCTCCTGCAGGCGCGCGTCGAGCGCCTCGACCTGCTGTTCGGCGCTTGCATGCCGGGCCTGCCAGCGTGTGATGTCGGCGTTCGCGTGGCGGATTCGCTCGGCACGAATCTGCCGATCGCGTTCGATGCTGCCGACCCTTACGCGCGCCTCGGCGACCTCGCGCCGCGCTTGCTCGGCTTCCGCCTGCGCGGTCTTCAGCTGCGGTTCGAGATCCTCCCCGGCGCTCATCGTGACGATGTGCGCTTCGATCTCGACATGGCGAGCCTGCGCATTGGTCAGGTCTTCGTCGGCGCGTGATCTCTGCGCCGTCACGGCCGCAAGCCGCGTTTCGCTTTCACGCTGGAGCTTTTCGAGCGCCGTCAGTTGCTGACGAACTTGCGCCAGTTCGTTCTGTTTGTCGCGCCACAGTTGCCGCAGACGCCGCTCTTCCAATTCGGCCTTTTGTGCAGCCTCGGCGGCGGCGCGTTCCGCGTCGATCGTATCCTTCGCTTCGTTCAGGACGGCTTGCGCCTGACGGTCGAGTTCCAGCAGCCGGTTTTTATGCGCGAGACGTTGTGCGGCGGGCGTAACGCCACCGGCCGCAGCCACAAATCCGTCCCACCGCCAGAGATCGCCCTCCAGCGAAACGAGCCGCTGCCCGGGTTTCAAGTGCGGCTGCAAAAGCGGTCCGGCGGAGCGATGAACGACACCGATCTGCCGTAGCCTGCGCGTCAGTTCCTGCGGTGCGTTGACGTGCATGACCAGCGGCTCGGCTTCCGCTGGCAAAGCGTGATCTTCCGCCGGAACGTCGAGATGCCGCCAATGAACGCTGGCCTCGGTTGCGAGCGGCGCTTCGAGATCATCGCCGAGCGCCGCGCCGAGCGCCGTCTCATAGCCCGGAGACACCCGGATTTGATCGACGGCGGGCGGATACGAACCTTCGTCAGCAACGGCGAGCAGCTTCGCGATCGTTTCGCGTTCCGTCGAAAAGGCATTCGCGGCAAGTCGAACACGTTGCGCTTCGTCGCGCCGTGATTTCGCCTCGGCCTGCGCATTCCTGACTGTTTCTTCAGCGGCGAGAGTTTGCGCCTCGGTCGCGGTGATCTCCTGCGCCAGGGCATGTCCGCGATCCGCGATTTCTGCAACTTGCTCGCTATCGGGCGCCTTGGCCGTGATGTCTTCGATTTGCGTATCGAGTGAAGCGACTTGGCGCGTAATCGTCGCCACAAGATCCTTGCGCTCTTTGAGAGCTTCTTCCAGGCTCTTGAGCTTGGCGCGGACTTCGGCGGCGCGATGCGTGATGTCGGCAAAGCGGGCGTCCGTCTCTACGCGATGCGCTTCGGCCTTTTCGAGATTGTTGCGCTCGGTCGCTTCCTCGCCCACCGCTTTCTCCTCGGCATCCTTGATGGCGACGAGATCGGCTTCGAGATGAACCAGCGTTTCCTTGGCTTCGCGGATAAATCCGCTTTCACGTGTGAGATCGGCTTCCAGCTGTTTCAGGCGCGCTTCGAGTTCACGGGCGCGATCGGCGGCGCGCTGGGCTTCGCGATCGAGATTTTCCTGTTCGACTTTGAAACGAGCGAGGGCGGCGGCTTTGACCGCCTCGGCCTCGCGAAGCGGCGGTAATTCTTCGCCAAGCCGCAGTTCCTCGTTGAAGGCTTTCGCCTCGGCTTCCGTCGCTGCGCCCAGTCGCGCCATCGCGTTCGCCAGTTCGGCTTCGTCGCGCTCGACGCTCTGCTGCGCATCTTGCCAAGCGAGGTGCAGGGCAAGAGCTTCCTGCTGGCGGATTTCGCCCGATATTTCCTTATAGCGACGCGCTTGCCGCGCTTGCCGCTTCAGGGCTTCGGCCTGCGATTGAAGCTGTCCGAGAACATCGCTGACGCGCTCGATGTTGGTTTCGGCCGCTCTGAGGCGTAGCTCGGCTTCGTGGCGCCGCGTGTGTAAGCCGGCGATGCCTGCCGCATCTTCGAGGATGCGCCGCCGCTGTTCGGGCTTGGCGTTGACCAGTTCTCCGATTTGTCCTTGCCGGACCAGCGCCGGCGATCGCGCGCCGGTCGCCGCGTCCTCGAACAGGACTTTGACGTCGCGCGCCCGAACTTCGCGGCCGTTGATGCGATAGGCCGAACCGGCGTCACGCTCGATGCGTCGCGTGATTTCGATTACGTCGCCGCCGTTGAATTCGGCGGGCGCTTTGCGGGCGCTGTTGTCGAGGAACATTGAGACTTCGGCGCTCTGCCGTTCCGGACGAGCGTTCGAGCCGGAAAAGATGACGTCGTCCATCGCCGCGGCGCGCATCGACTTGTGCGATGTCTCGCCCATCACCCAGCGAAGCGCTTCGAGCAGGTTCGATTTCCCGCACCCGTTCGGGCCGACAACGCCCGTCAGGCCCGGCTCGATGACGAGCTCGGTCGGATCGACGAAAGACTTGAATCCGAGAAGCCGGAGGCGCGTGATTTTCATGTCGTCTTTGTAGTCCTCGATGCCGTCTCAGTGGGCTCGGGACCGTGCGGAAGCCGGAACTTACGGGTTAGCCGCTGCTGTCGGCGTGCCGCCATGTTGTTCGGCTTGCTGAACGTAGTCGGCAATCTCAGCAATCGTCAGCTCTTTCTTGATGAGCTTGGTACCGATGAAAAAGTTCGGAGTTCCGACAATGCCAAGCTTGCGCCCGCGATCCTTCACCCACTTGAGGTTCGCGATCATGCCTTGATTCTGCAAGCAAGCGTCAAACTGAGGGCGAGTCATCCCCACCTGTTGTGCAACCGCGTAAATGGGGTCAAGCCGCACTTCCAGCGACACCCACGACGCCTGCTGCTTCATGAATTTTCCATAGAGTTCCAGGTATTTATCGGGCGCCGCGCAGCGTAGCGCGATGGTTGCGTTCCCCGATGTTTTTCCAATCGGAAACTCCCGGAGAATATAGCGGACCTTTCCGGTATCGATGAAACGGCGCTTCAACTCCGGATAGACCGTCTCATGAAAATGCCGGCAGTGCGGGCAGGTGAGCGACATATATTGGACGATGGTCACCGGCGCCGACGGGCTACCCCAGCTCATCTCAGGTAACGGGCTCGGCGCCATGATGTCGGCGACCGTCGGCTGCGCAATCACCTCGCGCCCTGACGATGTCGGCCCTGTCGCGTTCGAAAAAGGCTTCGGCATTTCATCGGGCGTGGTGGCGCCCGTCGATGGATAAGCCGCGCCCGCTGCGTTCGCGTCGTTTGTGATGCTCGCCGTCTGTGGAAGAGAGGCGCCGCACGCACCCAAGCTCGCCGCCAGGACTGCGGCGGCGATCAGGGTCAGACTACGGACGAGCGGCATTGCGGATCCTGGTGCTACTTCTTCTCCGCCAGCAGCGGTTCGATGACCTTATCGAAGGCCGGCAGCTCTGGCGCCTCTTGCAGGCGTTTGCCGTTGATAAAGAACGTCGGTGTGGCATTGACGCCAAACGTTTCGCTGGCCCGCTTCCGCTCCGCCGTAATCTGATCCAGGAGCTTTTGGTCGGTCAGGCATTTATCGAAGCTTTCCTGCGTAAAGCCGGCCTGCTTCGCAATGTCGAACAGCTTCGGCACCGGATTGCCCTGTGTAAAAGCCCAATCCGCCTGCTTTGCGTAGAAGGTCTGGATCAGCGGGAACGTCTTGTCGCCACCGGCGCATCGCGCCAGCATCGAAACGGCGGCGGCAAGATTATCGAGCGGGAATTCGCGGTATATGAAGCGCACCTTGCCCGTATCGATGTACTTCTTCTTGAACTCGTCGAAGACGTTGTTCTCGAAGTGCGCACAGTGCGGGCACGTCATCGACGCATATTCGACGACAGTGATTTTAGCGTCCGCCGATCCAAGAGAAAGCTCGGGCAGCTCGGTCGGCTTCATCAGTTCATCGACCGGAACCTCCGCCGGTCCCGACTTGCGCTGAGCAAAGCTCGGCGTCGAGGCGAGCACCGCCAAACCGCTCAACGCGGCAACGAGACCGAGCCACGTGGCGCGTCGCGACCAGGAACGGCTCGAAAAGTGGGATGTGTATGCGCTCACGACCTGGCTCCTCTCGGGGGATGTCTCGACCGGAAGCGACACCCGCTCGGGCGCCGACTAGCACGGTTCCGGCGCTCGAATAAGCCGAAAGCGCGGTGAATGGCAACTGAACGTATAATAATTCGGAGATTGAACCGCTCAGCGCGCTTGCCTGACCGCAAACACACTGTCCCGCAGGGCCGCCAGTGCCGCCGACAGTCCATCGGCGTCATCCCCCCCGGCCGGTCGCGGCGCGGAGCGCACGGACAGTGGCCGTTCCGGCTGCCGGGCGATGGAGACGTCGGCTTTTTGCGGCGTTTGAACGACCCGTATCTGAGCGATGGCCCGATAGCCGAAATACCGGTTGATCCGATCGATAATATCTTGCGTTCGGTACGAGACTTCGAGCGCGAACGCCGGATCGCAGGCGATGACCAGCGTCGCACCCGCGGCGCGCGCGCCGTCATCGTCCGCAGCGCTGCGCGCCTTGGTACCGCGCGGCCATTTGATGGCTTCCGGGCGCGTCATCCGCGCGAGATCGACCCCGGCGATCGTTTCCCACGACGTCATGATTTCGGCGGTGTGGAAACCGAACTTCTCAAACGCGGGGGCTACAACCTTCGGAATGAAGGCGCCGACGGTTCGTCCAAAAAAGCCCTTGCCTGTCCGCCGGTCAGGCGGCAGAGGCCGCGCCGCGCCTGTGGGTTGTTGGACTTTCATCGCGTCTGGTGTCTCACGTTCGCTTGTGGTGCCCTGCAGGACAACTACCATTGTCGATGCGATTCGAAAGTCCGGCGCAACCAAAGATCAGGGGACGCATGAGCGTGCCTCAAAAAAAGCAGAAGCAACTGCCGTTGCGGCCAGCCGGACCGGAGACGGTGCAGGCGCTGCTGCAATGGTACGAAGCCGAACGCCGCGATCTGCCGTGGCGCTATGGGCCACGCAAGAAAGCCGATCCCTATCGGGTCTGGCTTTCCGAAATCATGCTGCAGCAGACGACGGTGAAAGCCGTCATTCCCTATTTTCAAAAATTCGTGGCGCGGTGGCCGACGGTCGCCGCTCTTGCCGCTGCTCCGCTTGAGGAGGTCCTGCAGGTCTGGGCCGGGCTCGGATACTATTCCCGGGCGCGAAATCTCAAAGCCTGTGCCGATGCCGTGGTTCGCGATTTCGGCGGTGTCTTTCCGCGGACCGAGAAAGAGCTGCAAGAGCTTCCGGGGATCGGGCCATACACGGCGGCGGCGATCGCTGCGATTGCGTTTGGCGAAAAGGCCACGCCGGTCGATGGCAATATCGAGCGCGTCGTGTCACGGCTCTTTGCCGTTCAGCAACCGCTTCCCGCCGCCAAGACCGAAATCCGAAACCTCGCCGCAACGCTGACGCCGGCGCGCCGCGCCGGAGATTTCGCGCAGGCGATGATGGATCTTGGCGCGGAAATCTGCACGCCGAGAAATCCATCGTGTCTCGTTTGCCCGGTGCAGAACGATTGTGCCGCGAGTGCGCGGGGCATTGCGGAGCTTTTACCGATCAAAGCTCAGAAGTCTGCGCGTCCGTCGCGTTATGGCGTGGCGTTCCTCGTGCAGCGCGAGGACGGCGCGATCCTGCTGCGCCAGCGTCCTGAGGCGGGCTTGCTTGGAGGAATGCTCGAAGTCCCATCCACGCCGTGGGGAGATGCGCCGCCCGCGAAAAAAGAGGCTCTGCGCGCCGCTCCCGTCACGACGTCATGGCTGCCTGTCGCTGGTTCGGTCGTACACGTTTTTACGCATTTCCGGCTGGAACTCGTTGTCTACCGCGCGCTTGTTCCGGTCGATGCGAGCTTCACGCTGTGGGCCGAGCAGGAACGCTGCCGGTGGGTGCACCGGCGCGATCTTCATGCCCAGGCTCTGCCGAGCGTGATGAAGAAAGTCATCGCGCACGGCTTGAGCTTGAATGCTCCTTGAGCCGAGATTAGCTCGCGACACCCGCCGCCATCGAACGACTTAGACCCAGCTGCCGCTTGGCTTCGCCGCGAAGTACGTCGATCGGCTTCAGCTTTCCTTCGGCTTCGAAGTGCCAGTAAGTCCAGCCATTGCAGGCGGCTTTGCCTTGCACGAGTGCGCCAAGCCGATGAATGGACGCCTGCTGACCTTCGCAGGCGAGCGTTCCATCGGCTCGAACCTCGGCGCGCACGCGGCGGCGCAGGTCGAACAATTTCTGCCCGGGTTCGAGAATGCCGAGTTCAAGAATTTGACCGAATGGAATGCGTGGCTCGCTGCGCTTGGACGGCAACGTCTCGATGGCATCGAGTCCAAGCGGACGCACCTTCGCAATACGCTCGTCGGCGGCGCGTGCATAATCGGTGTCGCGCTCGATGCCGATAAACTTGCGTCCCAACTTTTTGGCGACCGCACCGGTCGTGCCCGTCCCGAAGAAGGGATCGAGAACCGTATCGCCCGGTTTCGTTGAGGCGATCAGAATACGATGCAGAAGCGCTTCCGGCTTTTGCGTTGGATGCGCTTTTCGGCCGCCGTCATCCTTCAATCGCTCCGGGCCGGAGCAGATCGGAAACAGCCAGTCCGACCGCATCTGCAAATCGTCGTTGGAGGCCTTCAGGCTTTCGTAGTTGAACGTGACGCGCGATTTGCGATCACGACCGGCCCAGATCATCGTCTCATGCGCGTTCGTGAACCGCTTGCCGCGAAAGTTCGGCATCGGATTCACTTTGCGCCAGATCACGTCGTTCTGAATCCAGAAGCCGAGATCCTGGATCGCGACGCCGAGACGGAAGATGTTGTGATAGGAGCCGATGACCCAGATTGCGCCATCCGGCTTCAAGACGCGGCGGCATTCGGCAAGCCACGCGCGGCAGAAGGCATCGTATTCGGCGAAGTCTTGAAATTTGTCCCAGGCGTCGTCGACGCCATCGACCTTGGTGTTGTTCGGGCGGAGAAGATCGCCTGCGAGCTGCAAATTGTAAGGTGGATCGGCGAAGACCAGATCGACGCTTGCGGTAGCAATTTTTTTTAACTCGCCGATGCAATCACCAACGAGAATCTTTCCGCTCCCGGAGCGGCCCTTCACGCGACGCGACGCCATGCACACAACCTGTAACGCTACGAAATACTGAGACCTCGCCGCGAGACAACGAGCGGCAGGCCGATGATCTTTGTACATGATCGGACGGGCGTTGGAATACGTGAAAAGGTGCTGAAAAATTTATATTTTCGATTCGACCTGCAACCTGAATCCAAGTTGCGACCGGCGTTTCGGGATCACATTATCGACGAGACCCAACGCCAGTTGCACCGGGCGAAACGACCGCCGGTGCATGGCGCAAACACCAAGTTTTTGAATTGCCGCCTGATGTTCCGGCGTGCCGTAACCTTTATGGCGTTCGAAGCCGTAGCCCGGATACGTGCGTGCCAAATCCATCATCAAACGGTCGCGCGTGTACTTGGCGACGATCGACGCTGCGGCGATGGAGAGACATTTTGAATCACCCTTGACGATAGCTCGTGCCGGCATCGAGACGCGGGGAATCTTGTCGCCATCGACAAGAACCAGTTTCGGCGCTTCGGCGAGTTGACTGACCGCTTGCGCCATCGCCCACAGTGTTGCGCCAAGGATGTTATCGCGATCGATCCGCTCGACGTCGGCAATGCCGACACCGACACGAGCGACTTTCATAATGCGCCGATAAAGAAAGGCGCGGGAATCTTCGTCGAGAGCTTTACTGTCGTCGATGTTGGCCGGGATCTTGTCAGGATCGAGAATGACAGCGGCAGCAACGACCGGCCCGGCCCAGGGACCGCGGCCCGCTTCATCAACGCCCGCGATCGGTCGCGCGCCGAGCTGATGCTCGGCCGCTTCCAGCTCGAAAGTCGGGCGGATGCGCGAATCGGAAATTTTCATGCGCGAGCTTGAGCATCGCGCCGGGCCTCGTCAAAGCAGCTTCAGTTGTTTTCCCCCAACTCCGGGGGGCTCGAAGAGATCTGCGCGCAACGGACGGCGTTCGCCGCCAAGTCCAAGGCGTTGCTTCGCCAATCGGAAGCGCAAGGCGATCTGCGTCGCGTAAGGGCCTTTCCCGACTTGGCGCAATCCGAATTCCGGCGTGTAATCGCGCCCGCCGTGCATCGACTTCAAAAGCGAAATGACGCGCTCGGCCCGGCCCGGAAATTCCTCGGCCAGCCATTCGCGGAAGAGATCCTTGATCTCCAGCGGAAGACGCAGAAGCACATAACCGGCATCGCGGGCGCCGGCCTCCTTTGCCGCCTCAAGGATCGGTTCGATCTCGTGATCCGTGAGGCCGGGAATGATCGGCGCAACCATCACCGTGACCGGAATCCCGGCCTCGGACAGTTGCCGCACGGTGTTGAGTCGGCGCGAGGGAGTTGCTGCGCGGGGCTCCATCGCCCGCGCCACCTGGCGATCGAGTGTCGTGATCGACACTGCGACTCTGGCGAGGTTTTTCTCCGCCATCGGTTTCAGGATGTCGATGTCGCGTGTGACCAGCGCCGACTTCGTGATGATGCCGACCGGATGATGAGTCCGCGCCATTACTTCCAGGATCGATCGCGTAATGCGGCGCTCGCGCTCGATCGGCTGATAGGGGTCGGTATTGCCGCCAAGCGCGATGGTCGACGGCCGATAGCCCGGCTTGGCGAAAGCCCGTTCCAGCAGCGCCGCCGCATCCGATTTTGCATAAAGTTTGGTCTCGAAATCGAGTCCTGCCGAGTGTCCGAGATAGCAATGGCTCGGGCGCGCGTAGCAATAGATGCAGCCGTGCTCGCAGCCGCGATAGGGATTGATCGAAGCATCGAATGAAATATCGGGACTGTCGTTGCGGGCGATGATCGACTTTGCCGTGTCCTCGAAAACTTCTGTTTTGAAGGCCTCAAGGTCGCCGACGCTTTCCCATCCGTCGTCAAAGGCCTCATGAACAGACTTTTCGAAGCGCCCCGTCGCATTCGACCGCGCGCCACGGCCACGCCTCCGCTCGCCATCAACGAGACGGTTTTCTTGGTCCGGCGATGCGGGCGGTATTTGACGGGTCGATGTCACTGCGGCTCATGATTTTGAG
>DATLJG010000070.1:0-11856 GCA_035538995.1 Hyphomicrobium sp.
GCTTGCTCCCGGTCATTACAAAGTCCGCTTCGAAGCGCACGGCCAGCGCAAGGAGACCACGTTCGAGGTCCGCGCCGGGGAAACCAAAGAGATCGAGATCAGTCAGGGATGATGCAGTTCTTGAAGCATCCAAGCGGAACACATGCCTTCGCAGAGGTTTTCAATCGTCTGCGGGGAATTGCCGGGCGCGCTCCGGCGTTGGCGCTTGCGGCGTTGCTCGTGCTTGTCGCTGCTATCCCCTCCTATGCTGCGGAACCGATCCCTGACGGTCCTCCGAGCGGCCCGCTCAACATCCACATCCCGCCGCACAAGACGCCATGGAAGAACAACACGACGGTCATCGAGCGCGGCGGCAAAGCCGGGCTTCCGGCCGTCAGGCTTGTGGCTTTGCTCACCGGCGACGGCCAACAGATCGACGAAGGCCTTGTCTGGCGCGTTTTCCAGACGCTGGGACGATCAGGGAAAGCGAAGCTCGTCCTTGAATCGCATGAAGCGACTCCGCTCGTGAATCTGCCCGCCGGCGAGTACACCATCAACGCGGCGTTCGGGCGAGCCAACCTGACGCGCAAGATCAAAGTGAAAGCCGGCGGCCCGCCGTACGAAGCCTTCATCTTGAATGCAGGGGGCTTGCGGCTATCGGCCATGATCGACGGCAAACCGGCGCCGCCCGGCACCGTGAGTTATTCGATCTTTGCCGACGAACACGATCAATTCGACAGCCGCTCGCTCGTCATCGGCGGCGCCAAGCCCAATCTGATCATCCGGCTCAATTCCGGCATCTACCGCATCGTCTCGCAATATGGCGACGCCAACGCGAAGATCGAGGCGGATGTTACGGTGGAAGCCGGCAAGCTCACCGAGACGACCGTCACGCATACCGGCGGCAAGGCAACCTTCAAGCTGGTCATGCGGTCGGGTGGTGAGGCCGTGCCCGACACGCGCTGGACGATCCAGACGGCCGAGGGCGAACCCGTGAAGGAAAGCGTCGGTGCGCTGCCGACCCACGTGTTGGCGCCGGGAAAATATATCGTCACCGCGTCGTCCGCCGGGCATCTGTTCAAGAGCGACTTCGAGATTCACGATGGCGACATCAAGGATGTCGAGGTGCTGATGACATCGGCAACCGGAATGCGGGGCACCGGCGCAACAAGCACAAGCGTCGCTCCGGCCGGCGGCGATCCGGCGCTGGCAGGCCCCGGCGAACCGTCGTTCGATTTCAAAAGTCAGTGAGAACCCAATCGGTGGGGCAACCGTTGTCGCGCATGCGCTTGTCAACGCGCGCATGCTCGTCCGTCTGGCCGTCGGCCAGGAATGCAGCGCGCGCCAGATGCCATTGCTCGCAGGCGCTCGTCAGATCGCCGGAGGCGTAAGCCGCTTCGGCGAGTTGCAGCCGTGCGGCGGCGTGGGCCCCGTGCGGCCCGTGCAAGGCGCCGCATCCAGCTGCCGACCGCAACGCCGCCATGCGGGCCTCATCGTCGCCCGTCTGTTCGTGAGCGCGCGCCAAATCGAGATAGAGGCCGGCAAGCCTCATCTTGTCGTCCGACGCCTGCGCCGCAGCGATGCGCCTGGCGATCGTCGCCGCGTCGTCCTCCGGCCTGATGCTTGCGTGCATAGAAACGATCGTGTCTTTGTTGCGTTTCGCGCGCCGCAACCTCCAGCCACGGAGCACCAGGATGGCGAGCGTGGCGAGGATGGCGATGGGAATCGCAAAGTTCACGCCGCGTAGCAGCGTCTCGAAAATCGTTTGCTCACTCACGACGTCTGCCCCGCCGATGTTGGCCGTTCGCGCCTTCGGCCGTCAGCTATCCGACGTTCAGCGCATCGGCTCCGCATACATGAGCCCGCCCTTGGTCCAAAGATTGTTGAGGCCTCGCTCAAGTTTCAACGGCGAGCCCTCGCCCAGCGTTCGTTCGAAAATCTCGCCGTAATTCCCAACCTGCCGGACGATTTGATAAGCCCAATCGCGCGACAGCCCCATCGGTGCGCCGAGATCGGCCTCAAGTCCAAGGAAGCGGCGGACTTCGTGAATGGGAGAGGCTTTCATGGTATCAACGTTGCTGCTGTTGATGCCCAACTCCTCAGCGGCAACAAGTGCGGTGAATGTCCAACGCACAACCGAGAACCAGGAATCACGGCCGGTTTTCACGGCCGCTCCCAACGGCTCCTTGCTGATGTATTCGGGCAGCAGCATGTGATCGGCGCCGTTCGGCATGCGGCTGCGCTCATAGGCCAAAAGCGATACGTCGCCCGTCAGAACCGTGCAGCCGCCCTTTGCATATGTGTTGACCAAATTATCCCAGCGATCGGACGTGACGAGCTGATAGCGCATCTTGCGGGCGCCAAAGTAATCGGAAACCGCCATCTCGTCGATCGAGCCGGGCAGCACGCAGATCGATGCTCCGGAAAGTTCGAGGACGCTCGATATCGAGTGGTTGCGCGGCACGATGAAACCCTGACCATCATAATACAGCGCGGCGGCGAAACGCGCGCCAAGCTCTGTATCGCGCGTCAAAGTCCAGGGAGTCGCGCCCATCAGGACGTCGATCTCTTCGTCCTGCAGCGCCTTGAATTTGTCGCTCGGCATCAAGCTCAGGAGCTTGACTTGATCTTTGTTGCCGAGCACCGCGGCTGCGAGCGCGGAACAGAATTCGACATCGAGACCGCTCCAGGCGCCGCTGCCGTTGACCTCGCTAAATCCAGGAGCGTGATCGCTGACGCCACAGACGACGTGGCCGCGTTTGCGAATGGTGTCGACGACGCTCGGTTCACTCCACGCCGGAGCACAAAACGTGGTGACCGCCGACATGACGACGGCGATCAGAGCCAAGCACTTCAATTCAATTCTCATCCGCACTTTCGGCGCACGCCCCACAGGCTTCATTTGAATCGTCGCGAAGTGACGAAAGCTGCAGCCGCGCGCCCTTGCCTTATTTGGGCTGCCACGCGGGAGCCCACACATCCCGCGCCGGGGCGTGACGGTCAAGACCTTGACCGCACGCCAAACTTGCGCCACGAGGACCAAACGCGCCCGGAGACGAGAAAAAATGGCCGATAACGACGAAAGTTCGAAGGGAGCGGCTCGGCCGGAAACCAAGGTCGTGCACCTCGGCCGCGATCCGTTCGCGCACCACGGCTTCGTTAATCCGCCGGTTTACCGGGGCTCGACGGTTCTCTACGAGACGCTCGACGCCTTAAAATCGAGAAAGCAGCCGTACACGTACGGGCGCCGCGCGACTCCGACGACGCACGCGCTGGAAGAAGCGATTACCGACCTCGAAGGCGGCGCGACGACGATTTTAACATCGTCGGGCCTCGGCGCCGTTTCGACGGCACTTCTCGCGTTCGTATCGGCGGGCGATCACATCCTGATCACCGACAGCGCCTATCAACCGGGGCGGGCGTTCGCCGACCGGATGCTGAAGCGGCTCGGCGTCGAGATCACGTATTATGATCCGCATGCCGGCGCCGGGATCACCGAACTCTTCCGGCCGAACACGCGGCTGGTGCTTGTCGAAAGTCCCGGCTCGCAGACGTTCGAGATGCAGGACATTCCGGCGATCGCCGCCGCGGCACGCGCGCGCGACATCTGGGTTCTCGCCGACAACACCTGGGCGACCCCGCTGTTCTGCAAGCCGCTGGCGCTCGGCGTCGATGTTTCAATCCAGGCGGCGACGAAATACATTGTCGGTCATGCCGACGCGATGCTCGGCGCGGTGACCGGCAACGCACGCGCGGCGCGGCATCTCGAACACGCCAAGGAAGCGCTCGGCACCTGCCCCGGATCGGAAGAAACGTATCTCGGGCTTCGCGGTCTTCGGACGCTCGATGTACGTCTTGAGCGGCATCAGAAATCGGCGCTCGCAGTCGCCGAGTGGCTTACCGGGCGGAACGAAGTGGACCGCGTTCTTTATCCGGCATTGCCGACCGATCCCGGCCATGCGCTTTGGAAGCGCGACTTCACCGGCGCCAGCGGACTGTTCTCGGTGGTTTTGAAACCGGTACCGGAAAAGTCCCTGGCGGCATTCCTCGACGGCCTGAAGCTTTTCGGAATGGGCTACTCGTGGGGCGGCTATGAGAGCCTCGTCGTTCCGTTCGACCCCGCAAGCTACCGGACTGCAAGCAAATGGACCGGTCCCGGGCCGGCGCTCCGTTTCCATATCGGGCTCGAAGCGGTCGAGGATCTGATCTGCGATCTCGACGCGGGCTTTGCAAGGCTCAACGCCGCGTAAGCCGGTTGTCGGCTCCCGCTGCAACGCGCACGGTTCAGAACCCTAGCGATCGCAGGATGATGTCTCCGACGCTGTCGCCCGAATAGCGGCGGCGTCCATCATCGTGCGTCAAGCCCATCGGAGGATCGTACTTGCGCTTGCTGGCCGAACGCTTGCGAACGTCGGAACGGATGCGCACCTGCTGCAGCGCCGAGGTATCGACCGCCGCCAAGTGATCCTTGCCGACGTCGATACGGTTCCACTGGCCTGCGAGCGCCAGCGTGATGCGCTGCTGGTGGCCATAAAAATCCCTGAAGTATTCGGCTTTTCCATTATCGCCGACCCAAACGGTAAAATAACCGACGTGGACGGGAAGCGGCGTATCGAGCGCGACGTCGTTGTCCTTCGGACCTTTGCGTACGAGGGATTTGACGTCTGGCGCCGCGGCGCCGCGATCGATGTCGAAGATCTTCTGCGCGAGCTGCTGGGGATTGCGCACCCGGACGCAACCGTGGCTGTAGAGGCGGACGCGCTCGTCGAACAGGTATCGCGATGGCGTGTCGTGGAGATAGACCGAGTGCTTGTTCGGAAACAGGAACTTCACCAACCCCAGCGCATTGTCGTCGCCGGCCGGCTGATAAAACGTGTACTCGCTAAGATTGGCCCGCCCCCAGTTGACCCGCGTGCTATCGACCGTGTGGCCGTTGCGCATGACGACGTAACCCTGACGCTCGATCGAGCGGCCGGATAAAAGCGCTGTCAGCTTGATTGAATCCGGCAGATTCCACTCGGGACGTAAAACGATCGTCTTCATGTTTTTCGAAAAGATCGGCGTCTGCGTCTTCGCCGTGCCGACGACGACCCGATCGTCGAAGAGGGTCTTTCCGTCCCGCATCAGGCGGATCGAAAACGCCGGAACATTGACAAGGATGTACGTGTCGCCAAGCGATCGCGGCATCCAGCGCCACTCTTCCATGTTGGCGATGACGGCCGCTATCCTGACGGCGTTCTTCTCCGGACTTTCACCGGCCAGCGCGTTGCGCGTCATCGGGCCAACGAACCCATCGGCGGGGAGCGATGCTGAGTCCTGGAACGTCTTGACCGCTTCAGCGAGCGCGGGATCGAACAGCGTTTCGTCGCCGGGAGCCGATGTGACGCCGAAGCGGCGCTTCAAAATCGCGACCTCGGCGTCCTTCATGCCCGGCTGCAACATCGTACCGCGCCGCGCGATCTGTTGATCCGGAGGAAGCGTGTTCCACTTTCCGCGCAACTCCGCGAGCAGACCTTTGAGCCTCAAGAACTGCTCATGCCGAGGATGCAACGAGCGAAGCACGGCGCCGGGGTTCGGCGTCTGTGAAAGCTGCACCAGAATATCCTCGGCGCTCGATAGCTCCGGCTGGCGATCGATATAGGACGACAATTGCGTGTCGGGTTGCGGAATGCGTCCGCCTTGCGCCTGATGCGCGTAGCGCAAGGCGGCTGCGGTGATTTCAAGCTCGGCGGTAAGCGTCTGATCGTCCGACCATTTCCCCGACACTTTCAGCGCGTCGAGCGACGGCACGGCGAAGTCGGACGACTTCAATCCCCACTCATCGGCGTGCTTCAATTCGGCGATCAACTCGTCAGCGGCGCGCGTCGGACCCGTGCGATCAACCCAAAGCGGCTTGCACTCACGTCCGGCATAAAATGCGGCAACGGCATCGCGATCCGGAGCACCGAACGCCGAAATCGCATCCGTTTCGAGCTTCGTGCACACCGTCGGCTGCACGTTGTCCGGCTCGGCGGCGAAAGCCTCGGATGGCACCAGGATGAGTGAGAGCAGCATCAGCGAAATCGGATGCCAGGGCGAGAGCATTGCGTGGGGGCGCGCGACGGAAGCCATGGGATATACTCGCTACATGACGGATGCTTTTCGGCGACGCCGAACCCTACTCAATTTCTCCCGCTCGGCTATAGCTTGGGCGGTAAACTCATCTATGTGGTTAAATGGTTGTAACGCCTGCGGCTGCAGTTCGTTTCAATGTTCGTTCCAATGAAGATATGTTTCAGCAATGTGACAGCAATGGAATGCTGTCGTGGGTCCTGAGATGGCGATCCCGGCAGGGCTCGAACCTGCAACCTTCGGAGTCGAATTCCGACGCTCTATCCATTGAACTACGGGACCGCGGCGCGACACGAGTCGCAGACCGCATTATGGCCGACGGCCCCCTCGATTGTCGATCCTCATTGAGCCGCTTCCCTCGCCTGCCCTGCCATGAAGGCTCCGCAAACTCGTGAGAGACTCAACTGGCTGCGGGGAACTCGATGCAGCACGCCAGGTTCGGAGTTTGGGGAGAGAGCTTGAGCGTATTATTACTCAGGGGGAATGTTAAGCCTGATGACCTATGCCGATCGCAGCCTCGGAAACCACGAGGCTATTCGATTTCGATTGTCCGTTCCCAGCGTTCGTACCCGATTGGAACAAGCTCAAGAGTTGGGCGCACGGTCGTTCCTATCGCTGTCCTCATGCTTGAGCTATCTCGCGACGGAGCGCGGGCCGACCGCTTCGGCCTCGATGCTGGCGTGCGCCGGAATCGCGGCAGCCGGTACGGCCCTCTACGAGGCCTGGGTAGATGCCGATGCCCGACGGCCAAATCCGGGCTTGATCTGTGAACGCGGTTGCTTGCGACGCTTGTCCAACGACGTGCGCCTCAAGGCCGTAGACGAGGCACGGTTGCACCGGGCGGTTTTGGAACGCTCGGTCGCCCGCCATATGCGGTTTGCTTCCGATGCGCCGGGATCGTCCGTTCGCCTGTGGCAATAGTCACGTCGCGTCGGCCCCCGGCGGTCATCCCTAGCTGTAGCCTCCGATCACGGGCAAAATCTCGCCCGTGATGTAGCTGGCGCAGCACGGCGCGGCCATGAACACGAAAGCCGGTGCGATTTCCTCCGGCTGCGCGGCGCGGTGCATTGCTGCGGACGATCCGAACTTGGCGACATCATCTGCCGGGCGATCGGCAGGATTGAGCGGCGTCCAAACCGGACCCGGCGCGACAGCGTTGACGCGAATGCCCTTGTCGATCAATTGCGACGATAGCGATCGCGTGAATGCGTGAATGCCGCCCTTGGTCATCGAGTAGTCGAGGAGTTCCTTGCTGCCGTCGATCCCGGTAACCGACCCGGTCATAATGATCGATGCGCCCGGCTTCATGTGCGCCACGGCAGCGCGCGCCATATAGAAGTATCCGTACAGGTTGGTCTTCAGCGTACGGTCGAAATGTTCGTCGGTGAGATCGAGAATGTCGTCCGTATGTTCCTGGAAGGCGGCGTTGTTGACCAGGATGTCGATCTTTCCCAATTCCTTCACACAATGATCGACTGCTGCCTTGCAGAAATTTGAGTGCGAGACGTCGCCTTCGATGAGGATGCAGCGACGGCCTTCGTCTTCGACCACTTTTTTGGTTACAGCGGCATCCTCCCGTTCCTCCAGGTAGCAGATGGCGATGTCGGCGCCTTCGCGCGCAAACAGCGTCGCGACCGCCCTGCCTATTCCGGAATCGCCGCCGGTGATCAACGCCACCTTGTCTTGGAGCTTGTGAGAGCCCTCGTAACGCGGCGCTTCGAACATCGGCTTGGGTTCGAGATCTTTTTCGCGGCCTGATTTCTTTTGGTGCTGCGGCGGAAATTTTTCCGGGTATTTGCGAGCACCGACTTGCATCGGCGATTTCTTGGACGTCGTTTCGGGCTTAGCCTGTTTATCCAAAACATCGACTTCAGCCTGCACGCGCCGCCCCTCCGCCGCCGCCTTCGCGCTTGAACGTTTCATTGTTTCGCGTGTCATGTTCGATCCCATGGTTTCAAGCTAAACACGCGCGCTCGCGATCCGGTTTCAAAGCGGTTTCAGCGCGCCATCAAGCGTTTGCTAAACCGCAGATGAACCTCGCCGTTCCGTGATTTTCCGGGAACTCTCAGTGCAGGGAGACGTTGGAGGGCCAGGCATGGAAGCCTTGCCGCCGACGCGCATACCGCTCGTTCCGGCGGTGCTAAGGCTCGCTTTACTAGGAGAGGACCAACTATGAATTTCAAGGTACTTGTGGCCGCAACCGCGATGCCGATTTTGGCAACCGCCGCATACGCACAAACGGCTCCGACGACTCCCTCGACCACCACTCCGTCGGCCGCCGAAACGCCGTCGACGACGGCGCCTTCGACGACCGCCGGCGCTCCCGTTTGGTATTCACATCAGCAAGGTGAATGGCGTTCCACCAAACTCGTCGGCTCGAAGGTGAAGAACAAGGCCGGCGATACCATCGGCGACATCAACGATATCGTGCTCAAGAGCGACGGTTCGGCCGGCGCTGCCGTGATCGGCGTTGGCGGCTTTCTCGGCATGGGTGAGCATCAGGTCGCAGTGCAATTCACGTCCCTGCAGATCAGTCGCGACAGCAACGGCAACGACGTGATCATGCTCGACACCACCAAGGACGCGCTGAAGAACGCTCCAGAGTGGACGTGGCAGAGCAGCTAACTGATCCGTACGCAGTAACTCTGACGACGGCTGCGCGACTGGCAACGGTTGTGCAGCCGCCGCGGTCTCTTTTCAGACCGCGAGGCAAGACACTCAAGCAATGGAGTAAGCAATGCAGCCTGAAACGAGAATGCTCGAAACAAGCAAGGTTCCCGGCACGTCCGTCTACGGCCGCACGAACGAAGCCATCGGCGAAGTCGACGATCTGATCGTCGATACGGTCACCGGAAAAGTCCGCTATGCCATTTTGAGCTTCGGCGGCTTTCTTGGTCTTGGCAAAAGCAGCTACGTGATCCCGTGGACATCCCTCAAGTGGGATCCCGATCTTGACGGCTATGTAACGGGCGTCACCGAGGAGCAGTTGAAGATGTCCCCCGATCTCGATCCGCTATCGCTTCGTGATCGTGCGATGGAAGAACGGCTTCATTCGGCGTATGGCGCACCGAGCTACTGGGACCTCGAAGCACGCCATAACTAGCGTAGATTTCGTCGCGCATTAAAAGAGGCATCCGCGAAATTTCTCGCGGATGCCTTGTCATTTCGACATTCCGTCCCGTCAGATCTTGGTCGGGCTATCGCCGAAATGATCGGCTGTAGCGTTCTCCGGATCGAGCATCATCAAGGCTCTGTTCACCTCGTCGAGGAGCGGTGGCTCGCCTCCGTCCATGTTCTCATCCGTTGCGCGTTGCAGTGCGCGCGCATCCAGTTCCCAGCGCTTCAAGATCTCGATCTTCTGATCTTTCGAAAGTCCCGGACAAGCGACGACCTCGAGCGGAAAATCGAACACGGACACTGGGCTCGTGATCGCATTCGACAACTCATCCCTCGTCAAGGTCACTGATTCCGTCTTCATGGCAGTCGTCCTCGCGTACGATCCCTCGTTAATCGTCTTATGTGCGCCAACGTCGCAAACCAAATGCAGGTTCCGCACCACGCGGGTTCCACGCGGAATTGAGGCGCGTCCAATTGCACGCCGTATGCTGCGTTTCCGATGGAACCACGCACTTGACGGCATTTCTCGGGAACCAAGCGGAGAAAGCTCGGGTTTTCCATCCCGGAGCGCTTGAACCAAGAGGAGATTTGAAATGAAGATTTGGAAAGCCGCAGCCGCAACAATCGCTCTTACGGCGATCGGCTCCGTCGGCGCGATGGCGCAAGACACATACGACAATTCGGACACCATGCAGAATCCGCCGGCAACAACGGCTCCGTCCACGACCGCGCCTTCGAGCGAAGGCTCGAGCACGGGTGCGAGCGGCGCAAATTCGCCAGCCGGCATCCCCGCCGATCCGAACACAAACCAGAACGTCCAGCCGGGACCGTCGACATCGACTCCGAACGACCCGGCAGCAGGCTCGAAGCCCGGAGCGCGCGTTCCGACCTCTCCGCCGGGAACGGGGAGCTCCAGCCCGTAAGCCTTCGGAGACTACGGATATGAAGAAGGTTCCGAGTGACGACTCGGAACCTTCTCTATTTCAACAGATGCTTGGGCGACGGTTAGTCGGCGCAGTCGCGATAGCGACGCCACCAATAAGGGCTGCCTGTCCGCACTGCGCGGCTATACAGCCAACCGCAGTCCGAATATCCGTAATCGTTGTCGTAGTAGTAATCGCCGTAATAATACGGATAGCCGACGATGATCGGTCTGCGGTGATGTCCGTGGTGACCTCCGTGATGATGACCACCATGTCCGTGGTCCCTGAAGTTCATGCCACGGCCGCGCGACGAGTATCCATTGAAACCGCGCGACACTCGACCCGAACCAAAATTCCGTCCGCTGAACGTCGAGCCACCGCCACGATATGCGTGTCCGCCACCGCCGTAATGGCCTCCACCTCCGTAATGGCCTCCGCCGCCACCACCGAAGTGTCCGCCACCGCCGCCTCCGAAGTGTCCACCTCCTCCACCTCCGAACCCCCCGCCGCCGCCCATGCTCCTCGCTTGAGCGTATGTCCCGCCGCACGCCAGGAGCAACGCCGCCCCCGACGCAAGAATGTATTTGATGTTCATTGAGGGCTCCTTGCTAGTGTAGGCGCTGCACCGCGCCTTAATCTGAGCTAACGGCGAGGTTGTCACGCCAGTTCCCGCACGGGCGCGGAGACAGGCATTCCCGATCAACGCTTGTGCAATTCAGTTTTGCATAAACTCTCTTCAATTTACTTCACGCGCCAAAGAGATATGCGGTTTTCGCAAATATGGTTTTTATCGCGGGCGTGTCCGGCGGACGGTTTGCATCACCTGCGGATGCCGAAATCGTGAAATCCTCATTCGACAGACAATCCCAAATTGGTGTATGGTCCACTTCCCAATGCAATAGGCCCGCATTCGAACCCTCGGTGTCACGGAGGGGCGGTCGCCGTTTGCTGCCGGCGCGTAAACGGCGATGCAGTAACGATGCGAGTTTTTCCGATGTCTTCTGGATATAATGTTTTTGAGCCTGAAGACCTCGAATTGGCCCAAAGCGTCCTCGATGAGATCTGGGTTGCGCTTCCGAGCAGCACACGCGACGATCCGCAAGCCATTGTGTTGCGCGAACGTATCGCCCGCCATATCCTCGCAGCGATGAGCAAAGACCATGCCGGCCGCGCTGAACTCAAAGCTTCCGCGACGCGCATGCACACCGCTGAGCAATCCTAATTGCCGCCCGGCGGCAAGCGGAACAAATATGTCCGTTGATCGTTGTTAAGCCAGACGCATGTAACAACGTGTGTTAGGCGCCGAAAGGTGCTGGGCCGCTCGGGAGTCTTCATGGTTCCCCGGCGGCTTTGTTTTTTGAAGGAACCGGCTTGGCGGGGTGCGCGACGCGCGGTTAAGCTGGCCACATCAACGAACGGCACGGATCGATTGCGAGATGGCCGGTAAAAAGCTCTCGGAATATCGCGCCAAGCGCGACTTCACAAAAACCGCCGAACCGAGCGGGGCCGCACGCATCCGCCGCGCCGAGCATTTGCGCTTCGTCATCCAGAAGCACGATGCGACGCGGCTCCATTATGATTTGCGGCTCGAACTCGACGGCGTTTTCAAATCCTGGGCCGTCACCAAAGGGCCGTCGCTTGATCCGCATGTCAAACGGCTCGCCGTTGAGGTCGAGGATCACCCGCTCGATTACGGCGACTTCGAGGGCACCATCCCGAAGGGTCA
>DATLJG010000071.1:0-6265 GCA_035538995.1 Hyphomicrobium sp.
CAGCATCCAGCAATCGGCGCAGGTTCAGCTCAAGGCGATTCACGACAATCGGATCCTGCTTTTGCAGGTGACGAATGCCGCGGCGGAAAAAATCAAGGACGCCGAATTGGAGCGGGACAAGAGCCTCGACCGTTATCGGACTGCGGACGCCAATATCTCCGACTACATGATTGAGAAGGAAGGCGTTGAAGACAATTTGCAGCTGGTCGTAATGGCACTGTTTGCTCTTGGCACACTGCTCGCTGGATTCGGACGCGCCATGGAGATGCGCACGCATTCCGACTAGGGGCGATGGGTGAGGCACCGAGCCTCGAAAGCTTTTCTCGTGGCCAGTTCGTGATAGAAGCGGACATCGCATCGGTTGGGTGCAAACATGTATTTCATTTCGGTCGTCCTTCTGCTTTTGGTTTTTCCGGCGCTCTCCGTTCTGGCGGAAGCGTTGCGCGTTCCAGGCACCGACGTGATGTGGCTCATCGGGAAATGGTTTGTTTTCTGGGGCTGCGGTATTCGCTTATTCCTTGCCGGACTCATGCAGACGTTCAGGCCCGAATTCACCGCAAGGTCTATTTTCGATATCGATGCGCCAGCGGCACACGCGATCGTGCGTGAGGTCGGTTTCGGCAATCTGGCGATGGGAACACTTGGCCTCGCCAGCCTCGCGATCCCTGAGTGGGTTGTTCCGGCGGCTGTGGTTGGCGGTCTCTATTATGGCCTGGCGGGGCTGGGGCACGCTTTCCGCAAAGGAAATTTCAAAGAGCAGGTCGCCCTTTGGTCCGACCTCGCCGTTTTTGTGCTGCTTGCCGTCTTTGTCGCCAGCCGCTTGATGTAATTCCCTGCTATGAGCGGGGACTCGCGGGGCGATTGCCGCTTCCGCTTGTTATTTGTGGGTGGAACCTATTGCCGGTCCCCACTTTTCGGCGTTCCATTTCTACACGAACATGTTTTTGACGCATCGCGATCCTATCGGACGCCGCGAAGCAAAAGGGTTTTTGACATGCGAACGCGAATGGCCGCTGCTCTCGTCGTTGCGTTTTCCGGATTGGTCGGCTCGGCGGCTTTGGCGGCGCCGGGGTCATCCGCAATCATCACGCCCGTCCTCGGCCAGCTCATCGGTTTCACGCTGCCGGCCGGGTTCGAAATGCAGAAGGAAGAGACGAGCGGCGACCGTTATTTTCGCGGCGCCTTCCTGAAAGGGGAGACGACCAAGAACTGGACGCAGATGATTTCGATCAGCGGCGCCAAAAACATCGATGTCGATCCTGCGAAAAGCGCGCAGTTCTTCGCTGCCAACATCGCCAACAGCATCCAGAAACTTTGCCCGGATACCTTCTCGGTCAAGCCGCTAGGTCCGACGAAGATCGACAATCAGGATGCATTCGTCGCGATTACGAGCTGCGGGAAAGTCGGACAGGACCAGCACAGCGAAACCGGAATGACACTGACGATCAAAGGTGCTTCGGCGATCTATACGGTGCAATGGGCCGAGCGAACGCCGGCGAACGCGGAAAATCTCACAATCGACGAAGGCAAGTGGAAGGACCGTCTGAAGCAGATGGTGCCGTTCCGGATTTGCCCTGTCGTCGCCGGCGAGAAGCCGCCCTATCCGAGCTGCAAGTAGCGAACGAACGCCGCCTCTTTTCAAATCGTGCGAACCGTGCGAGCCTTCCCTCATCAGCAACAATCGAGAGGAGGTGATCCGATGTCGAGTGGGATCTTGAGGCGGACGATGTCGTGGTCGCTCAGGCTTGCATCCGGAAATCTCCTGGACTGCGCCTGAGGTCATAAGCGGCAGACATCGCACTCCGCTCACAACGAACGATCTCACGGGGGCCGCTGTATCAGCGGCCCTTTTTCTTTGTCTCGCCTCAGCAAAGCGGCTTTTGCTCAATGACTTTTGTTGTAACCAAAACACCACACGAAAATTCGATTCGTCAGGAGTGATTCGATTTTCTGTGGAAGAACATGTCCTGCCGACATAGCGTTCGCTCGTGGGACAGCCGATCGGGGGGTTGGCTGGGGGGAACGTGCCCACACAAGCTGTGACGTGCTGCGGTGGCCATTCGTGCCGACGCATCGCGAACGCCCGAAGACAGCCGGCGCTTTATGTGCTGGAGACTTTGAAGTTGGTCGCGGCGGGTCCGGGGGGACTCATGGGCGTCCAAAATGAAATGGGTGGCACGCTCTGCCACCCATTTCCTTTTTTAGCATCGTGCATCGCTTATGATGCCGCTGGCCGCGCACGCGCCCTACCTCAATCTCCGAACCAGAGTTTCCACGTCTCCTTGGCGCGCTCCATAAGCGATTTATGGGGCTTTTGCGGTGTTGTCGCCGGAGGCGCCGCGGGCACGGCCGCAGCGGCCGATTTTGCCGTGTGGTCCGCAGCAACGGTCGCAACTGGCGAATGCGTCGCCGTTCCCGTTGCCACCGTCGCGGAGCCGCTCGATTCAATCGCGCTTGACGCAGAACTGTCCGCAGCTCCCGGGGCCGGCACCGTGGATGGCTGCGCCGCGTTCGTCGCCGCATCGGTGTGCGCCTCGTGAGACGATGGCTCGCCAATTTCCGTCGCGGCGGACGACGAAGGATGGGCGTCAAGCGGCGGCGGCAGACCTTCCGGCTCGCTCTCGGCGTCAGTGGGTGATGACGAAGGCGCCTCGTTCTCGGGCGCTGTTCCTCCAACCGTTTTGACGATACTCGACATCGGCCGCTCGGCTCCGACCTCAGGCAAGCCTTTCGTTTCTTTCTCGATGGCCTGGTCGTATTCGGCGAGCGTGACGACCGGTGCCTTGGCCGTCATGTGGACGATTTTGTAACCCTTGGCTTTCAGCTGCGCGAGGATGATCGGCAGCGCCTGCGCCGTTCTCTTGTGAATGTCATGCATCAAGAGGATGCCTTTGCCACGCTTGTCGAGTTTCGCCATGAGCGATTTGACGAGGTGGTCTACCGTCTGATGCCGGTAATCGACGCTGTCGATATCGGTCGAGAACATCGCGATGTTGCGCTTGCCGAGATAGGCGACGGCTTCCTTCGTATCGACGAGCGTCGGAAAGCGGAAGAACGGGGCGATCGGTGCGCCGACGGCACGATGGACGGCGCTGACGCCGCGTTCGATTTCATCCTTGCCCTCTTCGAACGTCTTCAGTTTACCGATGGCCTTATGGCTCCATGTGTGCGTTCCGACGGTGTGACCGGCCTTCGCAACATCGCGGATGATCGCGGGATAGCCGAGCGCCATTTTGCCGATCGAGAAGAATGTCGCTTTTACGCATTCGTCCGCGAGGGCCTTGAGCACGGATTCGGTGGCGTATTTTTGCGGCCCGTCGTCGAAGGTCAGCACGACTTCCTTGTCCTGCAGAAAGTCGTAAGCCTTGTAATGCTCCATGCCGAAGCCGGGACCGCCGGTCGTGTCGATCTCGACGGTGCGTGAGACGCCGAGCGTTCCCGCCCTCGGGCAGGTCTCTTCGGCGGACGCCTTCAGAGGCAGCGACGCTAACGATGCAAGCAACGCAAATCGCAATACGCACCGCATTCCCATGAGCGTCTCCCGCAATAAAAAACAATTAAATCAAAATGAGCCGCCTGAATTCCGGGCACACGTAAACCATTGCAGGCAAGCGGCGCTCCTCGCCTCAAGACGGATAGAAGTGTCGCACGAGTCGCCGTTTGACGCAGCGGGCGGTTGCGGACCTGGAATTCGCTGCTTAGTTTCAGGGCCATATAAAAGTCAGTGGAGATATCATCTGATGACGGCGTTTTTCCGTCCTGCGATCGTGATTGCACTCGCGTCCTCGGCACTTGTTACTGCGGCAGCGATTTCAGCGGCGAGCGCCGCACCCGGCGTCTCTGCGGCGACGGCCATTCCCTCCTCATCCAATCTGGTCAAAGTTCGTGACGACGACCGTTATGACCGGCGCCATCGCCGTCACTACCGGCGGTATCATCGCGACCATGTCGTCGATGCGCCGTTCGCGCACGTCGAAAGCGGCCGGCGTACGGTTGTCGATGCTCCATTCGTTCACGTCTACCGGGGCCGCCATGGCAAACACATTGTGGCGCCGTTCGTCGATCTCTGGGAGCCACGGTAAACGCCGCAAATCAATGAGCCCGGCCGGCATCGGCCGGCGGGTTTCTGCGGGCGATTCCGGCGCCCATTTTTGTTGAAAAATTCTGGAGAAGTTTTCAGGCTGGACATAATGTGCCCAAAGTGAGGTGGTCTAAGGTCCGCTGCGGGACTGGCGACAATCACAAGTCATTTTGGGGGTAGAGTAGATGTTCAACCGCGTATCGACGCCTGACACCCGTAACGTGGAACCAATCAAAAGCATTGCACCGCAGCAGCACCAGCAGCAGATCACGCCGATCAAGGCGCCTGCGCCGCCGCTTTTCGGCTCAACAACGCACCTTTCGACCGGCGCGACAATGGACGCACCGACCTCCGTCCTCGGGCAGGACATCACCATTGCGGGCCAACAGCTCGTCATCAAGACGAAGGGCTCGCTTCTCATTGCCGGGCATATTCAGGGCGACGTGCACGGGGAATCCGTGACGGTTGGCGATACCGGCAGCGTGGTCGGAACGATCACGGCACGCACGATCATCATTCAAGGCGAGGTCAGCGGCGCCCTTAAAGGCTCGTCGGTCAATTTGAATGCAACGTCGCGTGTCGAAGGCGATATCGTCAAGCAGACGCTGTCGATCGACGAAGGCGCGCAGTTCGACGGCAGCGTGCGCCGGGCCAAGGACGTCGGCGAAGTCACGCCTGACCTCGGCTGAAGTTTCGCCCGACAATCCAGATTACGAAAAGTGACGTTCGCCCGCGCGAGCGTCACTTATTTTTTGCGCGCATCGGGCCTGTATCTTCAGAAGCGGCCACGCCCGGTCGGGTTCACCAATTCGCATGCGTCCTTGATGCGAATGTCCTGGCCGACAAAACGGCATATGCGACGCTTGTAGTTTGGATTGTTGCGGATCGCATTTGCCGATGCGTTAAATCCGTATTGCCGGGCGACTATGGCGACGAGTTCGTCCTGGCAATAAGGCGTCGCCAGCGGTGAGCCATCGACGACCTGATATCCATTCGAACATTTAATTCTAGCCGAGGCCGGTTGCACGTTTGTGACAACGGCGCAGGCCGCCGCAAATAAAAACGCGGCCGAATGTTTTTCTATCATGTCATTCCTCGGATCTGTTGCTGCGCGGCCATCTGCTGAACGAGGCGCGCATTCAAATCGACGCGACCCAACATAGCAGCTTGCGTTGTCCCGGCCGCCATGAAAATGGTCACGCCATCCGGCACCGATCACCTCCGCCAAGGGAGCCCGGAGCACCCCTTTGGCAAGCCTCGTCCTCGACCCTTCTCCTGAGGTACGCCTATGATCACTGTCTACGATGCCATCGGCGGCAAACTGGTTCCGCGCACCGAGGTTGGTAATCTTACCAGCGGCGCGGTATGGATCGACGTTCTTAACCCTGCCGAAGACGAGGACAAAACCATCGAGCACGCGCTCGGCATCGAAGTGCCGACGCGCTCGGAAATGCGCGAGATCGAGGCGTCGAACCGCTTCTATACGGAAAACGGCGCCTATTACATGACCGGCGTCATCGTGCACAACAGTTCGCGCGACGTCCCGATGACGTCCGTCATCACCTTTATTCTGGCCGGCTCCCGGCTCGTCACCGTGCGCTATGCCGAACCTCGCGCCTTCCCCTTGTACGTTACCCGCGCGACGAAGGGCGATCCTGCCTGCACAAGCGGCGCGGGCGTCATGGTCGGGCTGATCGAAATGCTGGTCGAGCGGGAAGCCGACCTGATCGAGCGAGTCCAGGATCAGGTCGAGCGCATCGCTCCCGTCGTCTTCGGGCAGAACGGAGAGCACAACAGCCGCGATCGCCGCCTGGACGTGTTGCTAAAGACGGTCGGAAAGGAGGGCGATATCACAGCGCGCGCTCAGGAAAGCGCCATGTCGCTGCACCGCCTCCTCCTCTACTTCGCGAATGCCGTGCGCGAACGCAAAGATGACAAGCGGATCATGGTGCGGATCGAGTCCGCCAACCACGACATCACATCGCTGATGGAAAGCCTGCGCTTTCTGTCGTCACGCACGAGCTTCCTGCTCGATGCGACGCTCGGGATGATCTCGACCGAGCAAAACCAAATCATCAAGCTGTTCTCGGTCATGGCCGTGATGCTGATGCCGCCGACGCTCGTCGCTTCGATCTACGGAATGAACTTCAAGTTCATGCCGGAACTCGACGTTCCGTGGGGCTA
>DATLJG010000072.1:0-17128 GCA_035538995.1 Hyphomicrobium sp.
CTCAACCACCGCGAGGGACCGTGGCTCAACATCGTTTTCGACGACAACGATCTCGACGCTGCAACCATCCGGCTTCTCGAGCGCGGCAAGGCTTTCGAGACATCTCTTTAACATTTCCGGCCGCCGCATCGTGCAAACAACAACGACTAGCTTCGTCAAAGCGGTCTCCAGAAAAATAAAAACAAGGCTTACAAAATAACCCGAACGGTCTTGCGCGATCATCGACCGCCTTGGACGAAATTTATCAAACTCGGCGGCGAAGCCGGTCTTGCCCGGATATCGCCGCGCCGTTCAGAATTCAGCGAGATTAACTCCAAAACAAGGCGATTGGGAGGTGCATCGCCTTGCACGGCCGTCCGCGCCGGCCGTTATCCACGCATTGCGTTGAGGTAATCCTTTTTCGGCGAATTCATGCACCGATTGCACCTCTCACCTCTGGCCGAGCGCCGGAGGGAGGCCTATATGTTAGCCATCCGCCGGCGAGGTTTTCTCGCGGGACCGGGGTGCATCTGCCTATGGCTCAGTCTTGGCATATTTCGCATCACTCCGAACTTGGAGCGCCACCCCTCGGTTCTGGCGCCGGCGGCAATTCCAAAAAGAAACGTCTGAAACAGCTAGGCCCGAACGGGCATACGTCAAGCCAAGGCGACCGCCGCCCTGTCGGGCAACAAGCACCTTTCGACAAAGGGGTTGTCCATGAACATCGCAAGCATCCTGCAGACCAAAGGTTCGGACATCCTGACTGTCCGGCCGTCCGACACCGTTCAGAACGCAGCGATGAAGCTGCGTCTCAAAGGGGTCGGCGCGCTGGTCGTCAGCAGCGACGGATTAGTGCTCAATGGGCTCATCACCGAGCGTGCGATTTCCGATGGGGTCGCCGTTCATGGCGGGGCCGTTAGCGGGCTGCACGTTTCCGATCTGATGATTACCGGCGTCTCGACCTGCAGGCCTTCAGATAGCATTGCGGATGTCGCGCGGCTGATGACTCGCCGTCGGATACGGCACCTGCCGGTGATGGACGGACATAGCCTCGTCGGCATTGTCAGTGTTGGCGATATTTTGAAGTATCGTCTCGACGAGGTTCTTCTCGAAGCTCACGTTCTGCAGGACGTCGCGATCGCGCACCGATGACGGCCTCATCGCTGCAAATTTTCTTCAAAAACGCATCAACTCGTTGCGTCGTCATTTGACGGCAGGCTCTGCGGCATCCATCTTCAACGAATGCCGCAGACGACCGTTGCCCAGTATCTAACCGAACGTCTGAAACAAGCGGGTCTCAAGCACGCTTTCGGCGTGCCTGGCGACTACGTGCTGACGTTCATGGATCGTCTCATTGCTTCCGGCATCGAATTCGTCGGGACGTGCAATGAACTCAACGCCGGTTACGCGGCCGATGCCTATGCCCGCATCAACGGGATCGGCTGTGTCTGCGTAACGTGGGGCGTCGGCGGATTCAGCGCCATGAATGCGGTGGC
Organism: Hyphomicrobium sp.; assembly: GCA_035538995.1. Lineage (GTDB taxonomy): Bacteria > Pseudomonadota > Alphaproteobacteria > Rhizobiales > Hyphomicrobiaceae > Hyphomicrobium_B. The sequence goes on from DATLJG010000072.1 coordinate 1,476, forward strand.
CGGGGCTTATGCCGAGCAGGTGCCGCTGGTCGTGCTGGTCGGCGGGCCGCGCACCACGCAACGGCGGTCATCCATGCTGCTGCACCACGGCGTCGGGGATTTCTCGACGATGCAACAGGCCTATGCGCACGTCACGGTGGCATCCGTGCTGCTCGACGATGCGGCCGACGCGCCGCAAAAAATCGATCGTGCCCTGATGCGCTGCATTTCCGAGAAGCGCCCGATCATGATCGAGATTCCGGTCGATATTGTCGATCGGGCTTGCCAGTTGCAGGGCACCTTTGCGCCGCCTACCCGTCCCCCTTCCGATCCCGATGCGCTGAGCGAAGCCCTCGATGAAGTCATGGCGCTGCTCGCGACGGCAACGCGGCCCGTCATTCTTGGCGGCGTCGAGTTGCACCGCTATGGTTTGATGCAGGACTTCTGCCGGCTGGTCGAAGCCAGCGCACTGCCGGTGGCGACCACGCTCCTCGGCAAGACCGTCATCTCGGAACGCCACCCGCAAGCCATCGGCGTCTACGAAGGTCATTCGTCGCGCAAGGAAATCCGCGACATCGTCGAGAACAGCGACGTGCTGTTGTGCCTCGGCGCATGGATCAGCGACATCAATTTCGGCGTTCAAACCGGCCGCCTCGAAGGCCGCCACATGATCCTGGCGAACTCGGGCCGCTTGAAGATCAGCCAGCACGTCTACGAGCCAGTGTGGATCGGCGACGTCGTGACGGGATTGACCGATCGCATGCCACCGGGAGGGCTTCCGCACCCGCCCTTCACGAGCGTGTCGAAACTGCTGGATACGACTTATACCGTGCAGCCCGGCCGGACGCTGACGGTCGATCATGTGGCGAAGCGGATCAACGCCTTCATCGGAGACGACACGACCGTCATCGCGGAAACCGGTGATTCGATTTTCCTGGCGGCGGATCTCGTGATGCATCACGACGTCGGGTTCATCGGTCAGGCATTTTATTTGTCGATCGGCTACGCATTGCCCGCGACGCTAGGCGCGGCGCTTGCCGATCCGGGGCGCCGCCCCGTCACCTTCATCGGCGACGGCGCTTTTCAAATGACCGCGCAAGAGCTGTCGTCGCTCTGCAGGCGGCAAAGCAACGCCATCATCCTGCTGATGAACAACGACGGCTATACGACCGAGCGCATCATTCACGAAGGCCCCTATAACGACATTCAACCGTGGGCTTATCATAAACTGCCGGAGGTTTTCGGCGGCGGCTGGGGACAGCGGGTGCGGACCGAAGACGAACTGGAAACCGCTCTCGAGGTCGCGCGTTCGACGAACCACGGACCGGCGTTGATCGAGATCATGCTCGAACGTTTCGATACGTCGGATGCATTGAAACGTCTCGGCGCCGCCTTGTCGCCGGATCGACGAGACGCGGGCGCAGGCAAGCGTTCGTCAAAGCCGAAATAGCCGGCTTCACGCCGCCGCCGGACGGCCGATGAACGCACGCAATTCTTCCGCTCGCGCCAACGTATCGCGATAGCCAAGCTCGATCAGCGCCCGGCAATAGGCCGGCTCGAACATCAGGTAGCTCGGCAGGCGCCAGTCCTGGCCCCACATTCCCAACCGGCGCAACAGCATCCGGACAGTCCAAGGCATGTCATTGGCATGAGCGCGCGCAATATCGCGAATGTCTTCCGACGGTTCCAATGCGATGACTTCGATTTCGCGGAGCGACGTCTCGCTTAGCCGCAGGTCCGGCACGAGCGAAAGCGTGTGGTCAACGCGCTGCGCGCGCTCAATGTCGGCATCGACATTGTCCATGAAGATGATGTCGAGCATGCTGCCGCTGATCGCTCCCAGTGTCGGATACTCGATCTCGGCGGCGGCGATCGGCGGCTCGGGATTGCGGTCGCGAGTGGTCACCACCAGGATCTTGTTCGCGCCTGCGTGAATCGCGGGGCTGAGCGGCGATGTCTGACGTAACGATCCGTCGCCGTAGTGTTCATTTCCGACCTGCTGTGCCGGGAAAATGTATGGCAATGCCGACGAGGCCAGCAGATGCTCGATCGCCATTGGCGTCGCGATGCCGTCACGGCGTGAGCGACTCCATTCGGTAATTTCCGGGGCTCCCTGAAAGAACGTGACGGCCCGGCCGCGGTCGTAGGACGAAGCCGTAATACAGAGCGCCCGCAACGCCCCCCTGTCCACCGCATCCGCGATACGTTCGAACTCGGTATGCTCGGCCAAAAACTGACGCAACGGCGCGTTATTCAGAAGCGAGCGAGGATTGGGCAAACCCAACGACGCAAGTGGCGTCAGCGACAGAATCCAGTGCAGGCCTGCGAGCGAAACCGCCGTGAAGTCGGTTCGGTAAATGTTGTCGCAATGGAGGTTGCTCCAAAGTTCGACCAGTTTCCCGACGCCCTCATCGAAGCGCGCCGCGTTGGATGCGAGAAACGCCGCCGTGATGGCTCCGACCGAAGCTCCTGCGATGACCGGAAATGGATTGCTTGCGGACGGCGCCAGTTCGGCAAGAGCTTTGATCGCGCCGACCTGATAGGCGCCCCGCGCGCCGCCGCCGGGAAGAACCAATCCCACTATCGCAGGTGTGAGTGCGGCCGTCATCGTCGCCCTTCAAACGTTGACTATTGTTTTTCCCCGCCCTTCGTCGCGGTGTCACTCTGCACCGAGACCGTGGCCGTCCGGCCGACGACCAGAGGAAGATCATCCGGCACCGTGTCGAGTTTGATGCGAACGGGAATGCGCTGCGCCAGCCGCACCCATGCGAACGTCGGGTTGACGTTTGCCAGAAGGTTGGCGCCTTGCGAGCGCTCCCGGTCTTCGATGCCGCCCGCAATACTCTCGACCCGCCCCGTGAGTTGGCGGTGATCCCCCATCAATTGAATGGTCGCCGTGTCGCCGACATGAATGTGCTCGAGCTTGGTCTCCTCAAAGTAACCTTCGACGCGCAACGTATCGCTGTCGATGAGTGCGAACACGCCACCGCCCACGGTTACGTAGGCGCCGGGCCGCAAATTAAAATTGGTGACACGTCCGTTGACCTTTGCTCTGACACTCGACCTTTCGAGATTGAGCTTGGCGAGATCGCGATCGGCGATGGCGCGTTGAAGGTCGGCGTCCGCTTGCAGTTGCGCCGCGCGTGCTTCCTCGACTTTTTGCTGGGACACGGCCGTCGCGGTCAGATGCGAATAGCGCTGGTAATCGGAGTTCTTTTGCTCCGCCACCGCCTTCATGCCTTCGACCGTCGCTTCTGCCTGGCGAAGAGCGATCTCGTACCGCTGAGGATCGACGCGAAACAGAACATCGCCACGCTTGACGTCCTGATTATCCCTGACGAGGACTTCGGTCACGAGTCCCGAAACGTCGGGCGCGATAGCGACAACGTCGGCGCGGACGCGGCCATCGCGTGTCCACGGCGCATTCATGTAGTAATCCCAAAGCGCGGTGCCGACGATAATGGCCAATGCCACCATGCCGAGCGTGAGGACGACGCGAAAGACGATCGGGGAGATGCGGATCATGTGAGCCACTTGTTTGTGATCATGACGACGACCCCGATCAGAACGACAACGAGTGCGATGTCGAACAACGGCCGGTGCCAAATATACTTATAGAAGCCGATCTTCGCCAAGACGCGCCGCACGAAGATGCTGGCGACAAATCCCAGGATCGCCCATGCGAGCAGCGCCGGAATGAAGACGCCGTAAATGTCGAGTTCACCCCTCATGCGGCAACCTCCGTCGCGCTCGAGGCTGGTGGCGGCGAGCGAAAGCCGGGCGCCTCCATAAAGAGTGCACGCCGAAGTCCGACAAGGGCAAGGATGGTTGTCCGCTGAGCGGCGCTTTCCGGTTCTGCCAGCAGCATCTCCATCGTATCATCGATATTCTTCAACAGCAGCCGTTCGATCTCCGGCGGAGCCGGAGAGTGCTTGAAATACCGCGCCGTGTTGGCGAGGACATGTTCGATCGCGTGCGCCTCCGCGGCCGGAAGCTCGTAGCGCATCTTCCGCAGCTCGACGATGTTGATGCCGACGCGCACCTCCGCCAAGACATCGGCAATCCATTCCGCATCATCAGCGGGGAGCGTCGCGAGCCGTGGCGCCATCAGCCCGACGCGGTCCAGCATGAGAGCCGCGAGTTCGAGTCCGTGGTTCGATCCGCCGTGACGCGCCGCATCGACGAGGCTTTCGCGATTAATTCGTTCCAATCGACGTGCGCTCCAAGCTGCGCCGACCGAGCGCACCAATCGGATAATCATAACAGACGACCAGATGCCGAAGAGCACGGCGATTGTCGAGTTTGCGAAGGGCGGGAAGTCGCCGACGGCCCCATTTTGGATGGCAATCATGGTGGCGGCGTTGACCGCCGTGATCCGGGCAATCAGCGCGGTCGACGGCTGCGTCATGAAGAGGCCGCACACGATCAACCACGGTGCCAATGCCAGCGTGAGCATTTCGAAGTTGGTTGCGAGAGGCAGAATCGCAAAGAGATATATGGCCGAGCCGATCGCCCCGAGAATGGATGCGTATCCGAAACTGACCATAGAAGGCGTAGGATCGTCGAACGTGGCGAAGAAAGAGCAGACGATCGCCGCCATCATCGGCGCCGAAGCGCCATCCGGCCATCCGGTGAGAATCCAGAATATGCAGTTCACAATCACGGCAATGAAGGCGCCGACGGCCGATAGGAGCGCCATTCCGTGATCGCGATGGCGTATCGTGCGCGCCGCGGCCGTGTAGTCGAAAGCAAAGGGATGCGGCGGTGGTGCACCGGTCCACAGGTGGCGTTGCAGAAGCCGCAGATCCTGTCGCAGATCGATAAAATCCCTGAGGCGCGCAAGCAGACTCGCAAGAACGAGATCATTCCAGCTCGATTTGGTATCGAGAGGAGGATCAAGTTCCTTGGCATCGCCGCGCAGTCGACAGGCTCGGTCCGGATCGATCTGATCCGAGCGCAGCCAGCTCGCAACCTCGGCCAGCAGGGCTTGCACATGCCGATCGAGGCTGTTGGCGCGCTCCAGGATCTTAACGCGGTCGGACATCGCCGAGGCGATCGGAAGAAACATCAGCATGTGCTGGCGCAGGGTCGCCATTGCTTCGGCCGAGCGTCGAAATCCGCTCAGCTCGTATCGCAACGATGTTGTCAGGGCGTCGAATGCGATCGCCTCGGAGGCGAGTCCCAGCCTCTTCGACTGGGAGTCGGACCCCACATTGCCGCGGCAGATGACTTGTATGACCCATTCGCGCGCGCTTCTGATCCAAGCATCCAGCCGCGCCGACATGACGGGCTCGGCGGACTGCGGGAAAATCAGAACGGATACGACACTGGCGCAGAAAATGCCCAAGGTGATTTCTTCGACGCGCGCAACCGCCGTATCGAATATCGTTCCCGGCACATCGACGGTCGGAAAGCTGATGATGCCCGCCGTATATCCCGCGAGCATGAGGACGTAGCTGCGCGGCGTACGGTCGAGAAGGGAAAAATAGAGGCAGAATCCAACCCAGGCGGCGATCGCAAGCGAAAGAAGCACGGGCTCATTGACCAGATTGGGAACGAGGGCAATGCTGACCGCCGCCCCAAGTAGCGTCCCCGACACCCGATAGAGCGCCTTCGAGCGGGTATCTCCGGCCAACACCTGGCTGGTGATGTAAACCGTGCTGACGGCCCAATACGGGCGAGGCAGATCGATCCATAGTGCCAGATAAAGAGCCAGCGTGGCGGCGCCGAAGGTCTTGATCGCGAATGCCCAGTCACGCCAGTCCGGGAGATACATACGCTACGTCCGTCCGTCGCCGGCCCTTCCCGCTCCAGGAAAGAATGGCCGCCATCATTCGCCACGAATTGCGGATGTGAATCTAGTCCATAATCGCGGCGACCGCATTCGCGAATTAAATCATACCGCGCGTTGCGAGCACTTCCCCCATGCTTTCCGGCAATGAAGATACTTCTTGCCTTGACACGTGATGCCGATCGTCCCATGTGAGCCGCGCGGTTGCCGGCGCTTGCCTCGCCGCGTTTTCGAAGGAACCCGACCCTTGTCTAGCGACAGTAGCTGTCGAACTCCCCGGCCGTCGAGGCTCGTGGTCTGACCTTTGGGTCGGCTCGCCACGATCCGTTGCGACGGCGGATCGAGAGGTGAGCCATGGAAGAAATCCACTACACGCCGGGCGAGGACGTCGATCCGATCCTGCTGGTTGAACTGCTCGACGAGCACGATGCCGATATCGTCGCGCAGCTCAACGATCAGGAACTGGAAACCGCCGCCGCGATCCTCTCGCAGTTTCCGCTGGAACGCGCCGTCGAGATCTTCGACCGGCCGGAGCTTTCCCGCGCCGGAGAGCTTATTCTTGAGCTTCCCGAGGACCTTGAGGGCCGCATCCTCAAGGGTATGTCGGCCGACCGCGCGGCGGACGTTCTTCGTCAGCTCGACGGCCCTGACCGCACCAGCCTGCTGGCGCGCGTGGATTTCGAGACGGCGCAATCGCTCAAGCTGCTGCTTGCCTATCCCGAGGGCACCGCCGGCAGCATCATGACGACCGAGTTCCTCAGCGTCCCTTCGACCTATACGGTCGCTGAAACCCTGAAGCATATCCGTGAAGTCGAGCATACGCGGGAAACGGTCTACGCGATCTATGTGCTGGACCCGAATACCCGCGAACTGCTGCAGGTCGTGTCATTGCGCCAGCTCGTCACCGGCGAACCGGACGAAGGCATCATGGACGTTGCCTCGGCGCGCGATCCCATCTGGGTCGATCCCGATGCGGATCGCGAAGAAGTCGCGCGATTGATTTCGATCCACGACCTTCTCGCCGTGCCGGTGCTCAACGCGCGCCATCGCGTGCTTGGCATCGTGACCGTCGACGACGTCATCGACGCCATTCTCGCGGAAAGTACGGAGGACGTTCAGAAGTTCGGCGGCGTCGAAGGTATCGCGGAGCCATATCTGGAGATCGGCTTTTTTGAAATGATCAAGAAGCGCGCCGGCTGGCTCTGCGCGCTGTTCCTCGGCGAGATGCTGACCGCAAGCGCCATGCAGCATTATTCGGACGAGCTTGAGAAAGCCGTGGTTCTGACGCTCTTCATCCCGCTCATCATGAGCTCGGGAGGCAACTCGGGATCGCAGTCGACGTCGCTATTGATCCGCGCTCTGGCGCTCGGGCAGTTGCGCTTGCGGGACTGGTGGCGAGTCGCGGTGCGCGAATTACCGACTGGCCTGACGCTCGGCGCCATCCTCGGACTCATCGGCATGGTGCGTATCGCGCTGTGGCAGACGCTCGGCATCTTCGACTATGGCGAGCATTGGAAGCTGATCGCGTTGACCGTCGGCCTTGGCCTTGTCGGGATCGTGACGTTCGGTTCGTTTACCGGCTCGATGCTGCCGTTCATCTTGAAGCGGCTCGGCTTCGACCCGGCGAGCGCATCGGCACCTTTCGTCGCAACGCTCGTCGATGTCACGGGACTGATGATCTATTTCAGCGTCGCGCTGCTCATTCTACAAGGGACGCTGCTTTGACCGAAATCGAGGAAAGCCGGAACATTCCGGCTTCTTCAACCTTGTTTCAACGATCTGCGATACCAGATCTTTCGTGACGGACAAAAGTGGGCCAAACTCGGCTCGACGACCCTTTGCAATTCAAATCCCGAAGCTAGTGATCCCATGACCTCAGAAAAGAAGCCGACGCGCGCCGAAGTCGAGGCGGCAATCGAAACGATCATCCGGTGGACTGGCGACGATCCTTCACGCGACGGCCTGCTGGAAACGCCATCTCGCGTCGCCCGCGCATATGAGGAATACTTTCGCGGATATAACGAAGATCCCGAGTCGATCCTGCAAAAGACCTTCAAGGAAATCGAAGGCTACGACGAGATGATCGTGCTCCGTGGCATTCGCTTCGAAAGCCACTGCGAGCATCACATGGCTCCGATCATCGGCCGCGCCTGGGTTGCCTATATTCCGAATGGGCGAGTGGTCGGCATCTCGAAACTCGCACGCGCCGTTGATGCGTTCGCCAAGCGTTTGCAGATTCAAGAGAAGATGACGGCGCAGATCGCCAACGCCATTCAAGATGTTTTGCAGCCTCAAGGCGTCGCCGTCGTGCTCAAGGCGGAGCATCACTGCATGACGACGCGCGGCGCGCACAAGCCGGGAACCGACATGGTGACGAGCCGGATGCTCGGCGTATTCCGCGACAACCCGATTACGCGGCAGGAATTTCTGGCGCTCGTGACGGAAGACCAGAAGTCCTCTTAGGCCACATCATCGGCAGACATCGTTTCTATTCGTAATCGATGGCGACGAGATAGAGGCCGGACGCCGGGGCGACCGGCCCGCAGGCCTCGCGGTCCGCTGCATCGAGTGCGGCGGCCAACTGCGTGCGCGTCCACTTGCCATCGCCGACGAGTTTCAGGCTGCCGACCATCGAGCGCACCTGATGATGCAGGAACGACCGGGCCGAGACGCGGCATACGATTTCCTCGCCCTGCCGCGAGACGTCAAACACGTCGAGCGTCTTGACGGGCGATTTGGCCTGGCATTGGGCGGCGCGAAACGTCGTGAAATCGTGGTTGCCGATAAAGGCTTGCGCTGCCTCATGCATGGCGTCCGCATCGAGATCGCGCATCGTCCACCAGACATGGTTCCGCTGCAGGATGGGCGGGGCGCGGCGTGTCAGGATGCGATATTCATAATGCCGCTTCACGGCGCTGAAGCGTGCGTCGAAGGTGTCATCCACGGCCGATGACGAGAGCACCGCGATCGCATGCGGCCGCAGGTGAAAGTTCATCGCATCGCGAACGCGCCCCGGCTCCCACGCCTTCGCCAGATCGAAATGCGCGACCTGTCCCAGTGCATGAACTCCGGCATCGGTGCGCCCGGCGCCGCGCACGCCGACCGTTTCGCCGGAGAATTTTTGGATTGCCGTTTCCAGGCTGCCTTGAATCGACACGCCCTCGGCTTGACGCTGCCAGCCGACGAAACGGGTGCCGTCGTATTCAATGGTGATGCGGTAGCGGGGCATTCCTAACTCGCGAGCGCCGGGATGAAGCGCCATCCCTAGCCGTTGCGGCAGTGGGTCTCAATGGCGCTATTTCGCGCCGCCGCTGCCGAAGCCGAGGCCCGGACCCGCGCCAGCGCCCGCTGGGGATAGGGGCGAAAAGCCGTTGACGCGCGGACCTTTCCCGTGATGACCGCGCCCGTAATGGCCGGGACCACGATGACCAAAACCGCGATGGCCGCTGCGCCAATAGCGTCGTCCGAAGGATGGATAGCTGTAGATCGGGCCATCTTCGTTGTACGCGCCAGCGTATCCGCGCACAGCATTCCCGTAGCCGCCGCCAGCCCCGTATTGGTAGATGCGCGTATCGCTGTACTCCAACGACAGCGGCGTGCGATTGGGATTGATGATGACGTGGCGAACGGGCGGCAACGGACGGATGACACGCACACCGTGCTCGATGGTTGTCACCGCGCCGTAAACCGGACGGGCTTCAATCCGCGTCGTGAAGCTGTCGTCGGCACTCGCGGTTTCAGTGAGCGCGATGAGCGCGGCCGCCATTGCGATCAAACCCATTGCAGACGGGCGAAGCATCGTGATCCTCGGAACTGGTCAACTACCGGTGCGAGATTAGCGTTTGCCGGGGGCCGGATCGCGGGACGTTTGCCGGAATGCTTAATTCAGCCGCCGACGAGGCTAATTCCGGGAGTGAGGCGCACGCCGCGAAGGAAATCCGATGCCGCCATCGGCTGCTTCCCGGCGCGTTGAAGCTGATCGATGCGAATGGCGCCCTCGCCGCACGCGATGGTCAAGGCATCGTCCAGCAGAGTGCCGGGCGCACCCTGCAACGGGCTCGCGGACGAGCGAAGCACCTTGATCCGTTCGGGTTTGCCGCCGAGGTTGGCTTCGAACCAAGCGCCCGGATAGGGTGAAAGCCCGCGAATGTGATCGACAACGGTTTGCGCCGATTGGCTGAAGTCGATGCGCGTTTCGCGTTTGTCGATCTTCTTCGCGTAGGTGGCGCCCTCGAACGGTTGCGGCTCGGCTTTGAGCGTGCCGGCTTCAAGGGCCGTCAACGCATCGACCATCAGTTCGGCGCCAGCTTGAGAAAGTTTGTCGTGCAGTTCGCCAGCCGTCATATCGGATGGAATCGGGACGTCGCGGCCGAGGCAAACCGGCCCGGTATCGAGGCCCGCATCCATGCGCATGATGTTGACGGCGGTGATCGCATCGCCCGCCATGATGGCGCGCTGGATTGGAGCGGCGCCGCGCCAGCGCGGCAGCTTCGAGGCGTGCACGTTGAAGCAACCGAGCTTCGGAGCGTCGAGCACAGCGACCGGCAGCAGGAGGCCATACGCCACGACAACCGCGGCATCGGCGTTCAATGCCGCGAATTCGGCGCGATCGGCATCCGGCTTGAAAGTCTTCGGCGTCTTGACCGGCAAGCCGAGTTCCTCGGCGCGACGCTGAACCGGCGATTTGACTTCCGCCAATCCACGTCCGGCGGGGCGCGGCGGCTGACTGTAAACGGCGACGACGCGATGACCGGCAGCCATGATCGCATCGAGAACCGGGACAGAAAAATCCGGCGTGCCCATAAAGACGATGTTAAGCGGCATACCAAGTCCTTCGTCTTCGCACGCTCTCGCCTCGCGATCAGGTCACGGACGCAAGAAGCGGCATCGGTTCGCACCAATGGCAGCCGAACGGCTAGCTTCGCTGTTCGCGACTCTGCTTCTTGAACTTGCGGATGATCATGTCGCGCTTCAGCCGTGACAGGAAGTCGATGATGAGCTGACCGTCGAGATGGTCGAGTTCGTGCTGAACGGCGGTGGCGAGCAAGCCTTCGGCTTCGAGTTGCTGTTCCTTGCCGTGCCGATCGACGTAGCGGACCGTTACGTTGGCGGGCCGCTCGATGTCGACGCGGACGTCGGGAATGGACAGGCAGCCTTCCTCGTGGAGCCGCGTGGTCGATCCGAGGGCGACGATTTCCGGGTTTGCCATCGCAATCGGATTGGGCGGCTCGCCGTCATCGGCGGCGTCGATGACGACGATGCGTTTCGGGACGCCGACCTGAATGGCGGCGAGCCCGATGCCGGGCGCGTCGTACATCGTCTCCAGCATGTCATCCATGAGCTTGACGACGGCGTCATCGACCCGCTCGACCGGATCGGAGATCTTGCGCAGCACGGGATCGGGAATCGTTATGATCGGAAGAATGGTCATGACGCTGACATATGGAACCCTGTTGCGACGGTCAATGGCATGCGCTGTTCGATACCATGGCGCCGTTATTCCGTGCCGCGAGCCAAGGCGGCGAGGGCTTCCTCGGTCGTCTCGGCAGGGGCCCAGCCGGTGTCTTTTAACCTTGCCGCGTCAGCGACGAGGTCGCCTGCCAGACGATCGGCAAATGCGGCTCTTCCAGACAAGCGAAGCGCGGCGACGACCGCGGCTTGCGGAACCGGCAGCAACCGTGGCGGACGGCCGCGCCCCTTTCGCAGCGCACGAATGACGCCGGCGACGGTAACGGGTTCGTTGTCGGCGACGATGAAGGGGGAGTCTTCGGCGGCGGGCGTTTGCAGGACGTGCTCGATCGCCGACAGCAGGTTGGCGACGCTGAGCAGCGATCGGCGGCTTTTCAACGCCCCGAACGGCAAGGGATACGGCCCCTCCGCGAGACGCATCAACGCCGCCATGTTGCCTTTGACGCCGGGGCCGTAGACGAGGACCGGCCGCAGAACCGTCCAATGCGTGCCGGACCCGGCCAGCAGTTCCACGGTTGTGGCTTCCGCCATCATTTTCGAACGCCCATAGGCATCGCCCGGTGACGGCGGCGTCGCTTCCGTCACGACGGCATCATGGCGCGCGCCAACCAAGGCCCTGACCGACGACATCAGGACGAAGCGTTTGACCCTCGCCGCTCGCGCCGCCCTTGCAAGCTGGCGCGTTGCATCGACATTGATCGCGGTGTAGGCGGCATCCGGAATTCCGGGGCGCGCGTGCGCCATTCCGGCAGCATGAATGACCATATCGACGCCGCGCACGACATAGTCGGCGGCAAACGAGCGCGACATGTCGCCGAGCGCAATGCCTTCGATATTCGGATCGTCGAAGATGACGGGCTGGCGGGCGGCGGCACGCACGCGGTAACCGCTGCGGGAAAGCCTGCGGACCAAGTGCTGTCCGATGAAGCCCGAGGCTCCCGTCACAAGTATTCGCGGCCTTGCGGTCGTCATCCCGCGTCCTCGCCTCCGCCGGCCGTAGGTCGGCCTACGTCAGTTCGGATTCTATCACTTTGGCTTGCGGCTTAAACGTGATGCCCAACGAAGCAATCAACCGGTAAGCGGAAAAAATCGCGATGATGCCAAAGGGGACGCTGCCCACCATGCTGCCGGCCAGGACGCCTGCCGCGCCGAAATAATGGCCGCCCAACAGCGCAAACGGAACCGTGCCGAGCGTGGCGCGGCCCCAGTTCAGCATCGTCGAGTAATGGGCCCGGCCCAGCGTATTGAACGCGGCGTTGGAGACGAAAAGCGCTCCCATGAAGACAAACAGCGGCGACAGCCAGCGGCAGAAAAGCACGATCAGGGCGCGCGTCTCGTCTCCGGCGTGAAACAGAGTGGCGATGCCATGCGCGAAGACGGCGAGCGCTATCCATGCAATTGCAGTGAACGCCATCATCGTCAGCAGCGAGAGCGTGAACACATCGCGCATGCGCTGCGCAGAACGCGCCCCGTAGTTTTGTCCGATGATCGGCCCCACGGCGCCCGAGAGCGCAAAGATGGTGCCGAAAGCGACGGGAATCAGCCGCGCGAGGATCGCCCAGGCTGCAACGGCCGCATCGCTGTAGGCGGAGATCGCGTATGTGACGTAGCCATTGGCGACGGCCGGGGCGATGTTCGTCAGAACGGCCGGAGCGGCGATACGAAGAAACGCCGGGGTATCCTGCCTGAGCGTCGCCAGCTTCGGCCGCCCAAGAAGATCGTGCACATTGACGACGCCATAGAAGCCGATGCCGACCATCGTCAGCCGCGCGAAAAACGACGAGATGGCCGCGCCTTCGATGCCGAATCCAAAATGCACGATGAGGATCAAATCGAGAATCGTATTCACGATCGCGCCGATCAGAGTGACGAGCATGGCGCGCCGCGCGTCACCGGCCGAGCGCAGAATCGCCGACGAGGTGATTGCAAGTGCCAGAAAAGGCAGCGTCGGGACGAGAATTCTGAGGTAGACCGTCGCAAAATCGAGCGCGCGCCCGCTGGCCCCGAGGAGTTCCAGCAATGGTTCGATCGCCGTCCACAGCACCACGGCGATCAGCGTCGAGACGATCAACGCCAGCATAAGCGCATTGGCCGACAGCCGCCGGGCCCGCATGCGCCGTCCGGCTCCCAATGCAGGACTGACGAGCGCCGTCGCGGCAATCGACAGGCCAATGCCGACCGACGTCGCGAAGAACAGTATAGAGCTGGCGTACCCGACGGCGGCGACGATGGACTCGTCGCCGAGACGCGAAAGAAAATAAATGTTGGCGAGATCACCGACGAAGATCGCCATCAGACCGATGGCGCCGGCGGACGTCATGTTCAGGATATGGCGCAGAAGAGAACCGGTTACGAACTTCGGGCCTTCGGCTCCCCGGCGTGCGGTCTCGATTTCGGCCATCGACAAATGTTTCCAACATACGACGAGCAGACCGGCGTGCGGCCAGCCGAGCATCGCTTTTAGAGTTTGCGCCGCGCCTTGAAGGCTGCCGCGAGCGTCCCGTCATCGAGATAATCCAGCTCGCCGCCAATCGGCACGCCTTGCGCGAGCCGCGAGACAGTCACGTCCGTCGATGCGAGCTGGTCCGAGATGTAGTGCGCCGTCGATTGGCCTTCGACCGTGGCGTTGAGCGCCAGCAGGATCTCCTTCACCTCCGGCGCCTCGGCGCGCGTCAGAAGTTTGGCGATGTTCAGTTGCTCGGGGCCGATGCCATCGAGTGGCGACAGATGACCGCCAAGGACATGGTAGCGTGCCGAGACGATGCTCGCCCTTTCCAAGGCCCAGAGGTCGCCGACTTCCTCGACCACGACGATCAGGCTTTGATCGCGGCGCGGATCGGCGCAGACGCTGCACGGCGAGATGGTATCGAGGTTGCCGCAAACCGGACATTCCGCGATCTTCTCGACCGCTTGCTGCAACGCCTCCGACAACGGCAGCAGTAGATCGTTGCGGCGCTTCAATAGCGACAACACCGCCTTGCGCGCCGAACGCGGCCCAAGCCCCGGCAACCGCGCCAGGAGCTGCACCAATCGCTCGATCTCGGGGCCTGCGATCTTACGGGACATCTTTTAATTCGTGGTCCGATTGCCGAAACTCTACCACTCCATGGCCGGGCCTGACCCGGCCATCCAGAGCCATATGCTCGCTGTTCGTAATCTCGCACTGGATGGCCGCCTCGGAGGGCGCCCATGACGTGGGAAGGGATGGTTCGAAGTGTGGCGACCTAGAACAATTTCATTCCCGGCGGCAAGGGAATGCCGCCTGTGATCTCCGACATCTTGGACTGCATGGCGCTATCGGCCTTGGCGCGCGCGTCGGCGGCTGCGGCGACGATCAGGTCTTCGAGAATTTCCGCCTCGTCAGGCTTCAGCAGGCTTGGATCGATGCGAACGCGCTTGACCTCACCCTTGCCGTCGACAGTCAAGTGCACGAGACCGCCGCCCGACTGGCCTTCGATCTCGGTGCGCGCCAGTTCCTCTTGCATTTCCTTGAAGCGGGCCTGCATCTGGCCCATCTGCTTCATCATTCCCATCAAATCTTTCATGTGTTCCTCTGCGTGGCGGCGAAACGCGATCGCGATGCTCAACCGGCTTCGCTCTCTTTATCGTCGTCGGTATCCGTTTCGCTTCCGGCGATTCGGCGCACTTCCATCTTGGCATCGGGAAACGCCTGAAGTACGGCGCGGACGGCGGGAAGCGCTTTCAATCGCTCAAGTTCGGCGGCCTCGCGGGCGCGGCGCACATCTCCGATCGCGGGCTGACCCGCCTCCTTCGACAGGACCACGACCCAGCGCCGGCTTGTCCAGCCATTGAGCTTTTCGCGGAGATCGTTGGCAAGCTCGGGCGGCGCGCCCGGCAGCAGAAACATATCGATCGATCCGGCGACGACGTCGAACTTGACCAGGCTGACGTGATCTTCGAGATGGATTTTGAGCTTGGCGTCGCGCTTCGCACCGACGAGAGCTACGACCTCCGCAAAGGTGCGAGGATTGGCGAGCGTTGATTCCCGCGCGGGTACGGACGCCGACTGCTCATCGTCGATATCGACGATCCCGTCATCGAGGTCGCCATCGTCATCGTCGAAATCGAAGGCTTCGTCCGCGCCGCCCTCTTTTTCCTGCGCAGTCGGCGTCGTTGTCGTACCGACATTGACGGTCGGGCGCGACTCGGCGCGGCTTTCGCCTGCCGCCGGAGCAAGAGCTGGCCGGCGTGCTGACATCGCGCCGCCGCCGAGCGTGCGGATCAACTCGTCCGGCGTCGGCAGATCGGCCGTGTACGCGAGGCGGATCAGAACCATTTCGGCGGCCGTGTGCGGGTTCGGAGCACGGCTGACTTCCTCGATGCCTTTGAGCAGCATCTGCCAGGCACGCGAGAGGTACGGCATCGACAGACGCCCCGCGAGATCGGCGCAGCG
>DATLJG010000073.1:0-10577 GCA_035538995.1 Hyphomicrobium sp.
AGAGAAGTTGCCTTCGCCGCCGGTCCTGGACCGGATGGACCGGCCGGTCCTGTCGCAGCGAAATGCGCCCGTAGCTCAGCTGGATAGAGCACCAGACTACGAATCTGGGGGTCAGAGGTTCGAATCCTTTCGGGCGCGCCATTTAAAAATCCAATCAGATCAGCTTCTGAAGCGACGCGCTGCTGAACAAAGCAGAGAATTCGACGCCGAAGATAGTTGGCAAACTGACCGCGTCCGCATTCCGCTCATAGATGGTCTCAAAAGCAAGTCGTACGAACTGCGCTTTTAAGTCGGCACGGATTCGCGCTGCCGTAGCTGAGGTACAGAAAAACAAGAATTTGTGCTCCGGACTGTCGCGAACTCATTTGCTGGTGGAGAGGAGCTGAACCGACGGCTTGATACTAGGCACGATACCAGTGAAGACCCGGATGTTGAGACTTTCACGCATGAACGCTCGCACGACAGTCATGCCGAGCTGCGAGCCGCTTCCGCCAGGCGAGCCAGCCGACGGCTATTGATAGTGTTGCCACGATAAGCGGTGGCACCCCGTGCCCGTATTCGCCGTGGAGGGTGACGGTCGCGAGCGCTGCCAACATCACGGTGCAGCCGAGCACCGCGCCCCACAGCCGCGTTCGTGCCTGCGCCAGCAGAACGGCGGTCGTGAGTTCCAGCGATCCGGTCACGAAATGGAACCCGTGCGGATATCCCCACCGCAGATATTCCTCGTAGATTGACCCAGGGGCGAAGATGTTGCTGAGCGATCCCACGACGAAGAAAGCTGCAAGCGCTAAAGCCGAGACTTGGTGCCAGGAAATTTTTGACATTTGTCCAACCTTTTATGATGTCGGCGCGTCGCGGCCGGTCGTCTCTAGGCGCGACGCATTCATTCCGAAGGAGATGCGAATTTCCGGAGCAGATCCGGAATCGCATTTCATCGCCGATCCGCGGAATTACGCCGTGGCCGCCTTTTGGGCCGCCGCGAAGACATCGCGGGGAAGCGTTGTGCCGGCGACGTGCTCCGTGCCAGCGACACCGAGATCCATCCAGCCCGCGTTGACGGCCTCGAACATTGCTTCAGCCGGTCCGGTTTGGCCCTTCGGGATGCCGAACTGCTCGAATGCTGCCGACCACTCGGCTCGTGGGACAGCGAAGGCCTTGACGTCGCGCTTCATGACTTCACCCAATTGCGCTGCGACTTCATCCGCGCTCACCATCGAACCAAGTTCGACGACGCGATGTCCCGACCACGCCGGACCGGTTAGGAGGGTCGCCACCTCGGCACCGATGTCGTTCGTCGCGACCATCGTCGATTTCCGGCCGGTCGGATTGTAATAAACTGGGAGCGTGCCGCCTTGGGCGACGTGCAAACCGTAAAGGAAGTTCTCGAAAAACCCGCCGGCGCGCACGAAGGCAATCGGGGCTGTCAGGTTGCGGAAGCCTTGCTCCAGCAGCGACAGGGCGGTGATCATTCCCAGCCCGCTGGTCCGGTTGGCGCCCATTGACGAGAGCGCGATCACGCGCGGCGGTGAGGCCTTGGTCAGTGCCTCGACATAGTTCGCGATGACGCCCTTGGCTTCCTTGAAATCCGGCGAGGGGGCCCAGACGGCCGGCAGCATGACGAAGGCGCCGTCGACGCCGCGTAGTGCGCGCTCGATCGCTGCCGTGTCGTTCCAATCACCGTCGAATAGTTCGACGCCTTTATCCGCCCAGCTTTTCGCCTTCGCGCGGTCGCGGACCAGCGCGCGTACCTTCTTGCCGCGAGCCAACAGATGCCTGGTCGTTGCGCCACCAACTTTTCCTGTAATTCCTGTAACGAGAAACATACGTATTCTCCCGGTGTGCTAAATGGTCTACATTCTAGGGTAGGTCTCATATAAAGACCTTAGACCTGCACCGTAAGGAGGCAGCTTTTTGTAACCAGGAGAGAAAAAGAGAACCCGCATGAGCGACGCATTGAGCGCGATCGAGCGATTCAGCCGATATCAATCGGACGATGCCCAGTCAGTGGAACCCGTACATTGCCCGGTGCGCGACGTGCTCGACCGCATCGGCGACAAATGGAGCATGCTCATGATCATGACCCTCGCGACGCGGCCCCGGCGCTTCAGCGAGCTTCACCGAGCCATCCGCGACATCTCCAAGCGCATGCTCACCCAGACGCTGCGCGACTTGGAACGCGACGGACTGATCACCCGCCAGGTCTTTCCGACCAAGCCGCCGAGCGTTGAATATGGCCTTTCTCCGCTAGGCCAATCCTTGCTGGACCCGATGGCGAGCCTCGTCGATTGGGCCGAACGTCGTTATTCCGACATCCATGCCGCGCGCGTCCGCTTTGACGAAGCACCCAGTGATGTCCAGCGCTCGTGATCTGAAACAGGAGTTCGCATCATCGCATGTGCGAGGTCTGGCGGAGGTGCTTCCGATGGAGATACCAGCGGCCGGCCAACGCATGCAGAGTGTCAGGCATTCTTCAATAAGTCGGGATTGATCGGCGTTTTTCGAAGGCGGACGCCGGTGACGGCAAAAACGGCGTTAAGCACAGCGGGCGCCAAGCATGACGTTCCAGGCTCGCCGATGCCGCCGGGGTCTTCGCTGCTTTTGACAATTTCCACTTCGATTGTCGGGGCCTCGTTGATCCGCATCACTCTATAATCGTTGAAATTCGATTGTTGGACGCGACCATGCTCTAAGGTGATGTCGCCCCATAACACAGCGGAAATGCCGAAAATCACGCCACTCTGCATTTGCGCCACGACAGTGTCGGGGTTGACCACGACGCCGGTATTAACCACCACAATCACGCGATCGACATGCACCTCTCCGGTCTTCGAGACCGTTATTTCCGCGACCTGGCTCATGTACGATCCGAATGTGTTTTGCACCGAAACACCTCGGCCCTGTCGTTCGCCAAGGGGCTTTCCCCAACCGGACAGTTCGGCAGCTCTATTCAAGCAATGGAGTGCACGCGGATTTTGCGTGAGAAGCGATCGACGAAACTCAACCGGATCTTTTTTGGCGATAGCCGCGAGCTCATCAATGAAGCTTTCGACCACGTAAACATTGTGGGTTGGACCGACGCCCCGCCAGAAGGCCGTGGGAATGCCCGGGGGTTCCTCACGAATGAATTCCACGCGCTTGTTTGGAATTGCATACGGCATATCAACCGCGCCATCGACGCCGTCGGGATCGATGTTGTCCTTGTAAAGCGGTGGCGCCCATCGCGCCATTATGGATGAGCCGACGATGCGATGTGACCACGCGATCGGCATCCCGTTTTCGTCGAGGGCCGCTGCTATGCGATCGTAATAATAGGGGCGGTACATGTCATGCTGGATGTCTTCCTCCCGGCTCCAAACGACTTTAACGGGGTGATCCAGCTGTTTGGCGATCAGTGCAGCTTGTACGGTGGAATCAGATTCGAGGCGGCGCCCGAACCCTCCACCCAACAAGTGATTGTGCAGCCTCACCTGTTCGGTCTTTAACCCCAAAGCGGCAGCGACCGCTTTCTGACTATTAACGGGAATTTGAGTTCCGACCCAGATATCGCAACCGTCCGTCGAAACCGATGCGGTGCAATTCATGGGCTCCATAGTGGCGTGAGCGAGAAACGGCGCCTCATAGATCGCTTCGATTTTATGTGCGGCGGTAGCCAGTACGGACGTAGCGTCGCCGTCGTTCTTGGCGACCCCACCGGGTCTTTCCGACGCTTTCGCGAGAGCCGCAACGACATCGGCTGTCGTGATTGCTGCATTGGGACCGTCATCGAAAACCGGAGAGGCGGCCGCCAGTCCCTGCTTTGCCGCCCAATAATGCTCGCCAACAACAGCGAGAGCGTTGTCCAGTCGAACGACTTTGAGAACGCCGGGTACGTTCATCGCCGCTGACTCGTTGAAGGACGCCAATTTGCCGCCGAATACCGGAGACGCAGCAACCGTTGCGATCTTCATGTTCGGGATTTTGACATCGAGCCCAAACACCGCTGAGCCGTCGACCTTGCCCTTCACATCAAGCCGCTTGGCCGGCGAGCCAATGATTCGAAACTTGCTTGGATCCTTCAAGGCAACATCGGCTGGAACGGCAAGCGTCGCTGCCCGCTCTGCGAGCTCTCCGTATGACAGACGTCGCGCGTTTGCTGAATCGACAACGAATCCCGGTTCAGTCGTGAGAGACTTGGAATCGACGCCCCACGCATTTGCCGCCGCCTTGATAAGCATCTCTCTTGCCGCCGCCCCTGTTTTCCGGAGCGGCAAGTAGAACGCGCGGACTGACGTCGAGCCGCCGGTGATCTGCGCGCCACCGATTTTGGGATTTCCGTAAAGTGCGTCGCTCGGCGGCGCATGGCCGACCGAGACTTTCGACATGTCGACGTCGAGTTCTTCCGCGACCAGCATAGGCAACGACGTATATGTGCCTTGTCCCATCTCGCACATGGGCGAAACAATGGTAACCGCGCCGCCCCGATCGATGTGGATGTAAGCACTCGGAGCGACCGGCGGTCCGTGTTCGACCTCAGCACGAGCGCTATCGAATGACCATCCGATCATCATGCCACCGCCGGCCGAAGCACCGGCAACGAGAAACAGTCTCCGCGACAACGCTGTTTGGCTTTGAAGCGTCATGATCTCAGACCTCATTTTGCCGCCGCCGTTTTTGCCGCTTCTTTGATCGCTTGCCGGATCCTGACGTAGGTTCCACAGCGGCAAATGTTACCGGTCATGCCGGCGTCGATGTCGCTATCGGTAGGCTCGGGTATGGAGTCGATGATCGCAGTGGCGGTCATGATCTGCCCGGACTGGCAAAAGCCGCACTGCACCACCTCGAGCTGCAACCAAGCCTGTTGCACGGCTTTGCCCGTTGCGGTCGTGCCAATGCCTTCAATGGTTGTGATGTCGCGATCCGCGATTTCTGCTGCTTGCGTAATGCAAGATCGACGAGGTTCGCCATCAACGTGAACTGTGCAAGCCCCGCATTGGCCGATCCCGCAACCGAACTTCGTCCCGGTCATCCCAAGAACATCGCGAACGACCCAAAGCAATGGCATGTCGTTCGGGACGTCTACAGAAACCGGTTTTCCGTTGAGCTTAAAGTTTACCATCTCGACCTCGTGCCTATTACGGAGCGGGACAATGTGCGCCGGTTTTTACCCAGAGCTTGATGAGTTCGCCGAACTCGGCTTGAGTTCCCGGAACCGGCGTCCGGCCGGCGTCCGGCTTCCATCCCCAACCAACCAATTCATCAGTCGCCATGTGATGTACGATTTGATCCAGCGTCCGCCCGCCGTTGCGCGCAGGGTCTTTAAGTTGTTCGCAAATCGCCCCAAGCGACTTTCCCACCCAAGCCATCTCGATCGGAGCCGTATGCCACACCGGATTTCCAGGTATATGTGCAGCATCGAAATTCGTTTGGCCGTGGCACGTGGTGCATCGCATGCCCACCGCGCCAAAATCATCCGCGCCGCGGGTAACGGGCGGTCGGTGCGGGTGACTGTCGTCGCCTTGGAACGGGCGATCACCGGCGGGGTGGCAGTTCGTGCAACGTGGGTTCTGGATGACTTTTCCGGCCTCGTTGAAAAGCGCCAAGGAGCGTTCTCGCTCGTCCTTGATAGACGCAAACGAGTCTGCCGACTTTAGGCCACTGGGAGTCGCTTCGACGGAATAAAAGAGTCCTGCAGCAAACGCCGGAAGCGAGGCGAGTGCGCCTATGCGCAAAAAAGACCAGATGTCTGAACTCACGGCTTGCCTCATTTTTGCAAACGCACCGGGCAGAACCCCGCGCGGCGTGTGAACGCGCCTTACCGTTTCATTGTTCCGTGACTACCTCGCTGACGGTCGGAACTGAAAATCCCGACATCGAAATGGGTGCTGTAAAGATGATTAAAAAGGACGCGAATTCTCTTAAAATCGCGGGCATTGTGCCACTCCAACGCAAATACTCCAGCGGCAACGCTGGAAGCGCAGTAGCTCCTCCCGTCTGCAATTAATCTCTATGCTGCTCGTAAAGCAGTCAAACGAAAAACGTCGCTGCAAAGCGAAATCGGTGTTTTGTAAAATCCAAGTGAACAGGCAGGGGCTCGCGGAGCAAAATCGACGAGGATCGAATTCAGAAGCTCAATTGAAAAGCTGCCTTTTAGAAGGCGTGCAGTCACGGCCGACGCACACGTTGCCTCTTCGGACTGCTAATAGGTTTCGGCCCCCGTCTTCACGACACGCATGGAGCACGCGAGGAGGTGCAGCCAGCCTACTCATGCTCTGCAGCGCATTTCTCACCGTGCTCGGCGTAAGGTTGCGTGAACTACGATCGTGCCTGGCGAATTGAAAACCGATCTAGCTGTCGTTATCTTTATCTTTGCGACACGCCTATCAAGCGACGGACGTCGCGGACCGCAAATGGATGAGGAAATTCGTGCAAGAGCCTCCCGATCAAAAGGACGAAGCCGCCCCAGATCATTTGAGTGTCGTTTTGGGGTTTACCGGGATGCTGTCTGGCGGCGGCAATGCGGACGATGTGGCACGCTTCGCAACGGATCATGGGTGGATCGACACGAATGGCCAGCTCACCGCCGCCGGAGACCAGCTTGCTCGCGCGCTTCTGCAACAAAGCGGAACGCGATCGGTGTTTCGCGTTTAGCGAATTCATTCCTCATTAGTCGTGCCGAGCACTCCGGGCCGCGCGTATGGTGGCAAATGCGGCACGCTTTCCGGTTCCTTGCGGGATAACCCGGTTTGCGGCTGGCGATTCCGTTGTCGCGGGGCGCGCGCTCAACTAGTTTCCAGGCCGGGGTAGCTCATTCTTTGGAGGGGCAAATGCGGTCTTTGAAACTAGGCTTAGCCGCCGCGGCGGCAATCTGTGCACTTTCGGTGACGGCTCAGGCTGATTGCAGAAAAATTGGAGCGGTCGGCCAAGCTATGACCCACGATATCGCCAAGCTCTTCTCTACGCACGGCCTTGCAAACGTCATCTATGGGCAAGGCCGCGTCGGCAAGGGCCCGGTCCACACGAAATGCGAAGACGGCTCAGGTACGACGACGTGTCATTCCTCGCAGACGGCGTGCAAAGTGACGACACCCAAGAGCTGCTTAGGCGCATGGCTTTGCTTGCCCATGTGACCCCGCTGAACTTCCTTTGAAGGCAGAAAGTTCGCGAAACGCCCAACCCATTCACGGCTTTGCCGGCGTCGGACCCATAGAGCCCGACACCGGCAGCAGGTGGTACGCTCTCGCTTGCGATTATGCGAGAACGATGATGTCGACGACCTCATACGTGTCGGGATCGATAATTGCGATGCGATTGTCATCCAGCACGATGTATTCGTAGTCGCGATATGCGGGCACGATTTCGATGACATCGACCGGCACAGGATACAAGTGCACCGAATGCGGAATTCGGACGCCGACGTTGACCGCGATATTCAGATTGCGGGCGGGTTCGACCCGGTGACGAGTGAAGACCGAACCGACCTTCGTTCTCTGTTCGGTCGTCACGCTTGTGATTGAACCTCGCTTGCCGCCGGATCGTCCTTCCGCACCTTCGCTGGCGCCGGTCGATGCTCCGCCGCGATCATTCGTGCGTGCCTCGTTCTTGTTGCGATCGTTGTCGTTCTTGGCGTTGCGGTTCGAGTGATCTCTGTCGCGATCGCTCCTGGCGTTGCGATCGGACTTCCTCTCACCGCGATCGGCGCGATCGCTATTCTTAGCGTTGTGATCCGCCTTGCTTTCGGATCGTCGATCCGACTTGTCCGATCTGTCCTTCCGATGTCCCGGTGAGTAATCCTTAGCCGAGCCATCGGACTTCATGTGCCCTGGCGAATTTTCGCTCGCCGAGCCGCTGCCTTTTTGATGTCCTGGGGCAAAATCGGATGCGGAAGAACCCGATGCGCCTTCGCTCGCGCCTGAGGATGCGCCGGAGCGCTCGTGCGATGCTCCGCCAGATTTCAAGCCGGACGAACCTGGTCCGGAAGAACTCGGGCCGGAATTCGACATTCCCGCTCCGCCGCCGCTTTTACCCATATCGCCGGCACCCTGCGCGAATGCCATCGGGGCACCAACGAGAAGGGCGGCAATTGCAACTGAATACTTCAACATCTGCGTCTCCTACGCCGAATCCATTCCTCCGTGGTTGGATTACAGAACAGCCCAAAGCGTGCGAGTGTTCCGTGCGCTGTGCTCTAAGAGCGGAGTTTGCGAATGTGACCTGTCGTCATACCGTTTTGATGCGTAAGCGGCGGACATTGAATTGTGTCGGCCTGCGGGGCAGTTAGCGAGGCCAAGATTTGTCAACGCGAAAATTCCGGAACCTGATTGCAAGCGTACGGAGTATTTCGCGTGAGATGGGCTCGTTGAGCGGATTCGGCTTTGCGTGAGGCATTCGCGAATGAGGTCCAATTGGGGAACTGAAGCCTTCCGTGCCGGGCCACGCGATACCTCAAGGTCAGGAGAGCTTTTTTTCAAGCCACTCGGTCAGAGCAGCACGGCGCTGCGGTGACGTTTTTGCAGCTGTCGTGTCCGCGAGGTCCGCAATTGACACGCTTTTTAGCTCAGCGCGCCACGCAGCCTCGGCTTTGTTAAAAACCGCATGAATTCCACATGGCTTGCGAAAGTCGTGGGTGGAGCCTCCGCACGGTCCTTGCTGTCGAATTTCAGCGCATTGAAAGGCTCGCTCGTCACCTTCGATTGCAACGACGATATCCCAAAGTGAGATCTCCTTTGCCGGGCGACCTAGGCGATATCCGCCGGCCGGCCCTCTCAACGATTCAACCACGCCCGCCCGCGCGAGCGCCTGCATGTGCTTCGCCATGTAAGCCGGAGCCAGGGCGTGAAATTCCGCCAGTGCGCTTGCGGGTAAGCCTGATCCTGGAGGCAGCGTCGCCAAAAGAACGCAAGCATGCGCCGTCCACTCGACCCCTTCACTCATTTTCATGCCGCGACGCTCCAAAAATTTTTATTGCGGATATTTAGCATCCGGAATATATCGGATACAAGATGTCCGAAATAGAGAGTGAGCGAGATGACGACTGGCACCGTGACTATCGTAGGGGGCGGTATCGCCGGCCTGCTTGCTGCCGTGGAATTGGCCAGAAAGGGCGTGAAGGTTTCTCTCTTCGAAAAGGCGTCCGAGCCAGGAGGACGCGCGCGCACCCGAAACGTCCAAGGCTTTCTGCTTAATCAGGGACCACATGCGCTCTATCGGAATGGCGCGTTCAAGCGGGAGCTGGACCGTCTGGGTATTCCCTATTCGGGTGGCCGCGCTCTTGCCGGAACCCGCAAGGCGGTCTTGGAGGGTAAGCTCTATGAGCTTCCTGTATCGACCGGCGCACTTGTTCGTACGAGACTGTTTGGTATCCGCGATAAAATTTCATTCGCGCGCTTGCTCAAGGAGGTGATGGGTGGCGCGACCGGTGAGGGCTCGTTCTCCGATTGGTTGGATGCGCAGGTCGTGTCGCCCGCAGTCAGAGCCGCCGTGGAGGCCCTGGGCCGCTTATCGAGCTACGCCAACGGATCATCATCCGTTGCGGCTGCGAAAATGCTGGAACAGATAAGAATTGGATTGGGTGGGACGCTCTATCTAGACGGCGGGTGGGCTTCATTGGTGTCGGCGCTGGCGGAAGCTGCCATCAAATCCGGGGCGCGGTTGAATTACGGTGTTATCGCTGTGGGAATGACCACATCGGGCGGTCGCACCAAGATCACGCTGAGCGATGGGCGCGAAGCTATTGCCGATGCTGCGATTCTGGCGCTTGGTCCGCGCGAAGCGTCAACTCTCGCGCCGGGAATTTCATCGCTGGCGGTGGAGGCACGTGAGGCCATCCCGGTGCGGGCTAACACTCTTGACCTCGCGCTCAAGCAGATGCCAGTTGGCGCGCATGACTTTGCCCTGGCTATCGATGCGCCACACTACTTCTCCCTGCACTCCGGGTCGGCACAATTAGCGCCGGAAGGCGGCGCCCTTGTACATATTGCGAAATATCTTCCGATCGGTGATGGGCCTCGTCAAGATGCGGGCGAAGAGCTAGAGCGCGTCGCGGACCTCGTGATGCCGGGTTGGCGCAACGAAGAGGTTACCCGTCAACAACTCCGTGGAATGACCGTTTCCAACGGCCTGCCGCGGGCGGATCGTCCCCGGCCTAGTGTTGCCCTGCCAGATGCGGCGGGCGTGTTCATCGCCGGCGATTGGGTCGGCGACGAAGGCATGATTGCGGACGCTGCGGCGGCGAGCGCAGTAAAGGCGGCGCACTCCGCGATTGAATGGCTGTCGGTGAAAGAGAGCGCATATTCGGTCGCATGACGGCGCGAGTTAGCTACTAATGACAAGATCCGCCAGCCGGTCTGGCACTTCTGAACTCATTCCGGCACACCCAAGAACCGGTTGCCTCGTTGAAATCGGCGGCCGGTCTGCTAAGGTTGAACCCGATGGGGATGGGGTTCCCCCGATAACCGCCTGCAACGGCTGATGACTCCTAATCGACTGCACAACTCCGCCATCCCGGCGGATTTTTGATGCTGCGAAAGGAGCGGAGAATGTCCTTCACCACGTGTCTTGTCGTGATGCTCGGCGGTGCGCTTGGCACACTGTCCCGTTAT
>DATLJG010000074.1:0-1564 GCA_035538995.1 Hyphomicrobium sp.
CTCGAAGCGCCGATCGTCTTTCTTCCCGATACCTGCACCACGAAGTCCGGCGACATTTCGGCCGCGAGTTTGGTGAAGCTCGCGCATTTGGACCATCCGCCCGGTATTCCCGAGCCGCTCGTCTGGGCGGTCAAAGGCACGTCCGGTGTCGAAGCCGTGTCGCTGGCCCGGCAATTCCGTGAAGCGCGCGAGCATGAAGAGCGCAATCGTCTGCTCTACGTCGCCATGACCCGCGCCCGCGACCGGCTCTACATTGCAGGCTTCGAAGGAAAAACGCCTCCCGCCCCATCCTGTTGGTACAGCGTGATGTCGGATGCTCTCCGACCGCTGGCGCAAGAAATCGACACGGCCGACGGTCAAAAGGTTTGGCGCATCGAGGCGTCTCAATCGGCCGACATCGAAGACAAGAAAAAAGAAAAGACACGGCAATTGCAGTTCGTCGAACGGCCGGACTTTGCATCACGCCCTGCTCAGCCCGAGCCGAAGCTCTCGGTGCCGCTTGCGCCCTCCCGGCTCGAACCTTATGCGCCGGATTCCGAAGGCGAACCGATAGCCGCCGGAAGGCACGATGCGGCCGCAACGTATGACGGTCCGTCGCCGCTGTCGGGAAACACGGAGCATCGCTTCCTGCGCGGAACGTTGACACATGCGTTGCTACAGCACTTGCCGTCTATTGACACCGAACAGCGCGAACGCATCGCAAAGGCATTCATCGAAAAGCGTGGCGCGCCATTGTTGCCCGCGGCGCGTGCGAGCATTGTACGGGAAACTTTGGCGATCCTGACGTCGCCGCGCTTCGCGCCGCTCTTCGGTCCGAACAGCATGGCCGAAGTCCCGATTGCCGCAGTGATCCCGCGACCCAAAGGCACGGGCCCGTCGCTCGATCTGTCCGGACAAATTGACCGGTTGGCGGTAACGGGCGGGGAAGTGCTGATCGTGGACTACAAGACCAACCGCCCTCCGCCGCGGGATGTCGGGCATGTCGCTGCCGCATATCTCTACCAGCTGGCCGCCTACAGGCTGGCGCTGAGGGAGATTTATCCCGGCCGGAAGATCCGCGCGGCGCTGCTTTGGACGGACGGCCCGAACCTGATGGAAATTCCGGGCGACATTCTGGATAGTTTCGAATCAAGGCTTTGGGACTTGGATGTCCAGAGCCTTGACGCCCCCTGACGCAATACCTACTTGTGGGGTCGGTTTGTCGGCTACGCACGATCGCCGCAAAGCGGGTTCCGGCTCCCATCCTCCGGCCCCGAAATGGAGACGTAACAATGGCAAATGCTGTCACAGACGCAAGTTTCGACGATGAAGTTCTGAAATCTGCGGAACCGGTTCTTGTCGATTTCCACGCGGTGTGGTGCGGGCCCTGCAAGGCCATGGCGCCAGCGCTTGATCAGGTCGCGAAAGAGCTGACGGGCAAGGTCAAGGTCGTCAAAATCGACGTTGACGAAAATCCGCGCGTCACCAGCACATACGGCATTCGCGCCATGCCGACGCTCTTGATCTTCAAGGACGGCAAGGTCGCGGCCCAGCATACGGGCGCCATCGTGCAAAAGAAGAAGCT
>DATLJG010000075.1:0-1523 GCA_035538995.1 Hyphomicrobium sp.
CATGCCCGCATTGCCGCTGCCGCAGGTATCACTGCCGTCGCCTTGCAGCGCCAGTCCCGGATAGGCGACGAGCAGAATTCGGTCGCTCTCGTTCCACGGCATGTAAAGAATGTTGTGCAGCGCCCGGTTCAGCGCCTTGTACCGCGCGCCGAGATGGCTGAGCTGCGCCGACGCTTCAGCTTCGCCGTGGACTTCGCCAAGCCAGCCGCCAAGCTCCCGCAAAATCGATTCATTCGACAGCACCGCATTCGCCAGCAATCGCGAAAAGCCAATGTCGTTGCCGCCGATCGAAACCAGCGCAAGATCGATCTTCCGCGCCTGTTCCAGCGGACATTTGCGCAGGACAAGACCGAACTTCAGCTCCGGAATTTTGCCGTTGATGTGATACGCCGCCGGCGCATCGAGAGGCTCCGTTTCATTGTTCCCGCACTGCGCTTCGGCAACGGCGGAAATTTGCGACAGCCTTGGCGGATTGGGCACCCATTCGTTGCCCTTGTAGCGCAGGAAAAGACCGTCCGTGACTTCAGCGCCGGCGCACGAAACGCCAACGAACGTCACGGCGCGATGCGGGTCTTCGATCGCCAGTTGCAAGGCGGTGCGCATTTGCTCGGAATAGAGCGAACGATGACACGCCTGATCGAGCCAGTGCGCATTTTGCTTCTGAAAGGTGGCGTCGCCGAATTCGCGCCACGGTCCGACACGCGCCGGATACCCCGTCAACTCGCTATAAAAGCCGACCGTGCTGTAATCGGCCGAACGCTTTCTGGAAAAACGCACGGCGACATCAGGATTGCCGTCGCCCGAAGCGAAGCTATCGCCCATGCCCGCGATCAGAATATCGCGAACCTTGACATCGGCCTTGGCGACCTGCAGGCCGCCGATCTCGACGCTGACGTCCGCGCCAGAAGGATACGGAATGACGAAGCGGACGGGTTCGCTGCACGGCTGCGTGATGGCTTTCCCGCGCGGGTCGGAGGAGTCGCGGGGCGCCGTCAGCCATGTGCACGACAGCATCTTCGGCGCGTCGATGCCGATAACCTTGAAGATGACCGCATGGCTCGTCGGATTGATGTAATCGTCGTAGGCGTCGCACTTGAAGCGGTTATTGTGCCAGCACGTTTTGCGGTACATCGCCGCCGCCCAACCGCCCGGATTGCCGCTCTGCAGCGCCCGTTCTTCGGAAAGCACCGGCGTCGTGCGCTGTTCCGGCCCCAGTGCACGATAGGCGGCGCGATGCTTTTCCGTATCGCGCGGGTCTATGAAAAAGCGGAACGGATTTTCGACGCGCCACGTGATGATGGCGGAGGCTTCGGCGGATTGTGGCGCGCCGGCCGCGGCCAGCATGGTCACAACCACTGCCAACACCTGCAATGCCGCGACGGGGCGCGGCGCCGATAACCAGCGAAATATCATCAGTCCCCTTCGCGTTGGTCAGAGGTACGCTTCTCAGAGCGTCCTGGTCCAATGCGCCCGTGCAATGCGCCACAGTCGAGCGAGTGGCGCGATCTCCACGATGTCACGAC
>DATLJG010000076.1:0-1714 GCA_035538995.1 Hyphomicrobium sp.
GAGGGATAAAAAGCGGATCATGGCGCTCCTCAGGGATATATGGGGATGTGCAGAGGCCGGCGGCTGCCGCTCTGTCGTTGCGGCCGGCAGTGTTGCCGTTCTTATGGCGATTTGACGGCCTGATCGCAAGCCTGGGGCGGCGCTGCCGCTTCTCTTGTCATCCCGGGCGAGCCTACTTGCGAGACCCGGGACCCAGCTTTGAATGCTCCGGGATTGCCCTGGGTCCCGGCTCTGCGCTGCGCTCCGGCCGGGATGACAACTGGGATCCCGGCCTGCGCCGGGATGACGGTTGTGGGTGCCGTCGCGCGCGGCACTACGGCATAGCCGGCCGGCTCGACGAAGGACGGTCGGCAATGCCAAGCAAAAGAGCCAACGACTACGGGCGCGATTTCATGCCGCGCGAGCGATGTCCGGGCTGGGGCACATGCGGCGGTATCTCGGGCGGGGGTTGCTGCATCGGGGACGCGCCTTCGAACGTCGTCACGAGGAAGCGCGGCATGTCCTGAATGATCCCGGCGGGCGAAACGAGAATGCCTTCGCGTATGAGACGCGCGAATTGCTGATCACGATGCGGACCACGGCCGATGGCGCCGCCTTTCGCGACGACGCGATGCCAGGGTGCAATCTCACGCTCGTCATCCGTCAGTGCCGAGAGCAGCAGCTGCACGAGCGCGGCGGGCTGGCCGAGTTTTTCGCCAAGCATATCGAACGTCGTGACGCGGCCGGATGGAACGGTTCGCAAAAGCGTCAGCAGATTTTCCTTACCCGGCATGCGGGTGAGAACGCGGTGGATCATCGTGCTTTGACGGATCTGGATTTCAGCCGCTTGGCGACGTTTTTCGACACGAACGGCGAAGGATCGCCGCCCATCGATACGACGGCGCGAACGAGGTTGGCTGCGATATGGCGGACCGCTGGAGAGGCCGCGACATAGACCGTTTGAATGTCGGGCGCCATCTCGCCGTTCATGCCGGCCATTTGCATTTCGTAGTCGAAGTCCGTGCCGTCGCGCAGGCCGCGAATGATGACCGACGCGCCATGCGCGGCGGCGGCATCGACGGCGAGACCCGCGAACGTCACGACTCCGATCTTCGTCTTCGTCTCCTGCGAGATTGGGCGGATTTCATCCTCCAGCATCGCGATGCGATCGCCGGTGGTGAACATCGGGGCCTTCCCCGGATTGACGCCGATGCCGATGACGAGCTTGTCGAGCAATCGCGCCGCGCGGCGGATCACGTCCGTATGCCCAAGGGTCACGGGATCGAAAGAACCGGAATAAAAGCCTACACGCGCCATAGTCCGCTTGTAGCGGGGCAACCGATCCGAGATCAAGTCGCGGCTGCCTGCTTCTTGTGAGAAGCCTTAAGCGGCGCGCGCCGAAAGGCCGAGACCAGCGGCAACTGTTTTGCCAGAGAAGGCTGAAAGCCTTATCAACTGGTGAACGATCTGCCGCCGCGCAGGGCAGAAGATCGTTCATTGCCAGTGTTTTTAAGCGTCCTGCTCGGAGGGCGGCGCGGCAGCGTTTTCGCCCTGCTCCTCCTCGCCTTCCTCTTCGGTGATACGCTCCACCGAGACGACCTTCTCGTCGGCGTCCGTCTTGAAGATGCGGACGCCCTGCGTGTTACGGCCGGCAATGCGGACGTCGTGGACCGGACAGCGGATCAACTGGCCGCCGTCGGTGACGAGCATGATCTGGTCGTTTTCCTCGATCGGG
>DATLJG010000077.1:0-7505 GCA_035538995.1 Hyphomicrobium sp.
TCGGCACGACGATTTATCCCCAGGCTCCGAAAGTCCTGCGTCTGCCGCTCGATCTGTGCCACAATTAGTCGCGAAAATGTCACAGTTAGGCTGTTGGCTCTCCTGAGTGTAGCACAATGGCTGCACGGGGTTGCGTACCGACACACCGGAGGGGGTCTCCGAGCCTTCGATGTGCCGTTCGTGGCATCCCCGGATTGGAGTACTGATGAGCGTCAGCAACAGCAGCACAGGCTTGCCGGACACGGGAAGAAGCGCCCCGCCCTCGCCTGCAGGGCTGATGGAAGAAGGCGCGACGCCGCTCAACCCGTCCGACAAAGCGTTCTGGTTCGGACTCGGTGTCGTCCTGCTGTCGATGTTCTCGGCGCTTGCCAGCTATCTCATCCTGACCGGCCTCACCGCAATTACTCCGCGCAATGAATATGTCTGGACGGCGCTCGCGGTGAACGTGGTGCTGATCCTGACGATGCTGTCGATCGTCATCTGGCAGGCTCTCGGCCTGCGCCGGGCTTGGAAGCAGAAAGTCCCCGGCGCGCGCCTACACACGCGCATCGTCGCGCTCTTCAGCTTGATCGCGGCGCTGCCCGCCGTGCTGCTCGCGGTCGCGGCGACGACGACGTTCTCGCGCTCTCTCGACGGATGGTTCTCGGGACGCACCAGCGCCATCGTCGAGAACTCCTACGACGTGGCGAAGGCCTACGTCGACGAGCACAATCAGATCATCCGGACCGACATCGTCAACATGGTCCGCGACATCAACGGCGAGTCCGCGTCGCTCAGCGCCGATCCCGACGCCTTTCAGAAATTCCTGATTGGGCAGGCGGGGCTGCGCGATTTGACGTCGGCCTACATCATCGATTCCGACGGCGTGCCGATCGTGCTGGCGCTCGATGATCCGAAGCTGCCGTACGTCGTGCCGCCGCCCGATGCGATCAAGCAGGCCGAAGCCGGGCAGGTGGCGTTATCGACGCCATCGAGCGATTACCGCATCTCGGCCATCGCCAAGATTGACAGCATGCCAGGGCGCTATCTCTACGTCGCGCGCGGCGTCAGTCCGAAGGTGATCAACCACCTCAAGAGCACCGAGCAGAACGTCTACGAATACACGCGCCTGCGCAAAGCCAAGAGCGGCCTCAAGGTGGCGCACGGCATGATCTATTTCATGATCTCCGTGACGTCGCTTCTGGCGGCGATCTGGGTCGGCATGTGGTTCGCCGGACGTTTCGTGGCGCCGATCCGGCGGCTGATCGCAGGAGCGCAGGAAGTTTCGAAAGGCAATCTCGCGATCGCGCTGCCGGAGAAGCGCGGCGAGGGCGATCTCCGGCGTCTTTCGCACACGTTCAACCACATGACGCGGGAGCTGAAGCAGCAACAGGATGCGCTGCACCTGACCAACACGCAGTTGACCGAGCGGCGCAATTTCATCGAGGCGGTGCTGTCCGGCGTCTCGGCTGGCGTCATCGGCCTCGATAGCTCCGACCGCATTACGCTCATCAGCCGCTCGGCCGAACGGCTGCTCGGGCTTTCCGGGGATAGCGTCGTCGGCAAGTCATTAGACGAAGTGGTCCCTGAATTTTCCGATGTTCTCGCCGCGACCGAAGAGAAGGGCATCAAGAGCAAGGGCCAGAGCGAGATCAAGAAACAGATCGGCGACGAGGAGCGCACCTTCGCCGTCAAAGTCACGCACGAGCGGGAAGGCGAGGGCGACGTCGGCTCGGTCGTGACGTTCGACGACATATCGGAGCTGGTGCTGGCGCAGCGCACCAGTGCGTGGGCTGATGTGGCGCGGCGCATCGCGCACGAGATCAAGAACCCGCTCACGCCGATACAACTTTCGGCCGAACGCCTGCGCCGCAAATTCGGCAAGCAGGTCACCGACGACCGCGATCTGTTTGAAACGCTGACGCAGACGATTGAACGCCAGACCGGGCAGATCAAAAGCATGGTCGATGAGTTCGCCTCGTTCGCGCGCATGCCGCAGCCTGTCATGGCGGATCAGGACTTGAGACTTGCGGTGCAGGAACCGGCCGTGCTTTTCCGCGAAGGGCACAAGGACGTCGCGTTCACGCTCTCAATTCCCGAGCAGCCCGTGCGTGCCCGCTTCGATCTGCGGCTCATCTCGCAGGCCGTCACCAATCTCATCAAGAACGCCGCCGAAGCCATCGAGTCCTATGGTGAGGCGCAAGGCAGGCCGGCGGATTACAAGAGCGCCATCGAAGTTCGTGTGCTGCCGGCCGAGGATCGCGTCGCGATCGAAGTTATCGACAACGGCATCGGCCTGCCGAAACAGAACCGCGCCAAGTTGCTCGAACCCTATGTTACGACGCGCGCCAAAGGCACCGGCCTCGGCCTCGCCATCGTGCAGAAAGTCGTCGAACAGCACGGCGGCACGCTGACGCTCGAGGACGCACCGCTGACGGAGACGCGCACGCGCGGCGCACTCGTTCGCATGACACTGCCGATCAAATTTGAAAACAGCCACGACCTTTCCACTGAACAAGTTCACACCGCCTCGCACGCCGCGAGCGGAGCATGATAGAACCGCTTAGCCCCCAGGAGCGTAGTGATGTCCGCTGATATTCTGATCGTTGATGACGAAGCCGATATTCGAGATCTCGTAGCCGGCATTTTGCAGGACGAAGGCCATCGGACGCGCCTGGCGCGCGACAGCGATGAAGCGCTGCGCGCCATCGAGGATCGCAAGCCGCATCTCGTCATCCTCGATATCTGGCTGCAAGGCAGCCGCCTCGACGGCCTCGAAGTTTTGACGATCATGAAGCGGACTTATCCCGATCTGCCCGTCGTCATCATTTCGGGACACGGCAACATCGAAACGGCCGTTACCGCCATCAAGCGCGGCGCCTACGACTACATCGAGAAGCCGTTCAAGGCCGATCGCTTGATCCTCGTGACATTGCGGGCGCTCGAAACCTCGCAGTTGAAACGCGAGGTGCGGGAACTCAAGGAACGCTCCGTCGTCTCGGCCGACATGATCGGCAAGTCGCCGGCGATCAATCAACTGAAGAACAACATCGACAAAGCCGGGCCGACGAACAGCCGTATCATGCTGCGCGGTGCGTCCGGTTCGGGCAAGGAACTGGCGGCGCGCGTGCTGCATCAGAAGTCGTTGCGCGCCGATGGTCCGTTCGTCGTGCTCAACGCGGCGGCGATGGTCCCCGAGCGTGTCGAGGAAGAACTCTTCGGAACCGAGGATCGCACCGGCGGCCCGCGCAAGGTCGGTGCGCTGGAAGAAGCGCATACCGGTACGCTCTACATCGACGAAGTCGCCGACATGCCGATGGAGACGCAAGGAAAGGTTCTGCGCGTTCTGGTCGAGCAGAAATTCCTCCGTCTTGGCGGCTCGCAGAAGGTGTCGGTCGATGTCCGCATCATCTCATCGACGTCGCGCGATCTCGATCAGGATATTCGCGAGGGACGCTTCCGCGAGGATCTCTATCATCGTCTGAACGTGGTGACGTTGCGCGTGCCGAGCCTGGCGGAGCGTCGCGAAGACATTCCCGATCTCATTCAGTATTTCGTCGGGCAGGTGGCGCAGACCTCGGGTCTCGCGCCGCGCCGCATCGGTGAAGATGCGATCGCGGTGCTGCAGGCACACGATTGGCCGGGCAACGTCCGCGAACTTCGCAACAACGTCGAGCGCCTGTTGATCCTTGCTGGTGGCGAACCGAGCGCGGCGATCACTGCCGATATGCTTCCCGACGAGATCGGCTCGAACGTGCCGCTACCCGTCAACGGCGGTGCGGAGCATCTGATGTCGCTGCCGTTGCGCGAGGCGCGCGAAATTTTCGAGCGCGAATATCTGCTGGCGCAGATCAACCGCTTCGGCGGCAACATCTCGCGCACCGCCGAGTTCGTCGGCATGGAGCGTTCGGCGCTGCATCGGAAGCTCAGGGCACTCGGCGTTTCGTCCGAGCAGCGCTCCGGCGATCTGCGGTCGGCGTCGTAGGGCCGCCGCGTGACACGCATTGTCTACGTCAATGGCGCTTACAAGCGCTACGCGGAGGCCGCGATCCATGCCGAGGACCGCGGCTTTCAGTTTGCCGATTCCGTCTATGAGGTGATCGAGGTTCTCGGTGGCCGCCTCGTCGATGCAACTCGGCACCTGGCGCGGCTGGCCCGCTCGCTGTCGGAATTGTCGATTTCCGCGCCGATGAGCGATCAGGCTTTGGGGCATGTGATCGGCGAGGTCGTGCGCCGTAACCGGGTCCGCGACGGCATCGTCTATATCCAGGTGACGCGCGGCGCCGGGCCGAGAGACTTTGCCCTGCCGGGCCCGGATATTTTCCCGACGCTTGTCGTTCTGGCGCGGTCGCAACCACGGGGATGGGCGGCCGAACTCGCCAAGACGGGAATCGCCGTCAAGACGATGCCGGACATCCGCTGGGGCCGTTGCGATATCAAAACGGTGATGCTCCTACCCGCCGTGCTCGCCAAAAACGCCGCACACCGCGAGGGCGCCCGCGAAGTCTGGTTCGTTGACGCATCCGGGTTTGTCACGGAAGGGGCATCAAGCAATGCCTGGATTGTGACAGCGCACGGCGTGCTCACCACCCACAATCTCGATTCCCACGTTTTGCCGGGTATTACCCGCGCGACCGTGAACGATGTTGCGAGCTCTGAACGGCTGAGGATCGAGGAGCGTCCGTTTACGCTGAGTGAGGCGCTGGCGGCGCGCGAGGCATTCCTGACCTCGGCGACGAACACGGTCATGCCGATTATCTCGATCGACGGAAAACCGATCGGCGATGGCCGCCCCGGCCCAATCGTGCAGCGGCTGCGATCACGTTTTCATCAGGTTGCCGAAATTTCAATCGTGTAAGTGCGAATGTTGCCGCATTGTGCATGGCAACAACCGCTGTAGACTGGCGTCTACTTCGATCGTCATCCCCCCGGGTGCTTTCGAATTCGCCGCTGGGGTGCTCCGCTGCTTTTCAACCGCAGCCGCATCCGGCGTTCAAAGAAGACGTCGAGAAAAAAACGGACAAGAATCATGGCGGCAGAAAAAACTCAAAATCTGCAAGACACGTTTCTCAACTACGTTCGCAAAAACAAAACTCCGCTAACGATCTTTCTCATCAATGGCGTCAAGCTTCAGGGCATCGTCAGCTGGTTCGATAATTTCTGCGTCCTGCTTCGGCGCGACGGGCATTCGCAGCTCGTCTACAAGCATGCCATTTCGACCATCATGCCAGGCGGTCCAGTCAACCTGAATGACCAGGACGGCGAAAGCGGCGCTGGTTGACGTCGCGTTCCAAAGATCGTGACGACGGCGATCGCAGCTCTCGCAAAGCGCGCGGCGCAAGCGTCGAGACGCGCAGACCGAAAACGCGCGTGCTCGTGCTTGTGCCGGTTCTCAAGCGGAGCGGGCGCGGCGATCGCACGGCGGCGGCGCTGATCGCGAGCCATACGCCGGAAAGCCGCTTGGCCGAAGCCGTCGGCCTCGCCAAGGCGATCGATCTCGACATCATCGATTCAACGATCGTGCCGATGTCGGAGCCGCGCCCATCGACGTTGCTCGGGTCCGGCAAGGTCGAAGAACTCGGCCAGCGCGTGCACGATCTCGAGATCGATCTCGTCATCGTCGATCATGCGCTGACGCCGGTGCAGCAGCGCAATCTTGAGAAAGCGTGGAATACGAAAGTCGTCGATCGTACCGGGCTCATTCTCGAAATTTTCGGTGCGCGGGCGCGAACGCGGGAAGGCGTTCTTCAGGTCGAGCTGGCGCATCTTTCGTATCAGAAGGGCCGTCTGGTCCGCGCCTGGACGCATTTGGAACGCCAGCGCGGTGGCGGCGGATTTCTTGGCGGTCCCGGCGAAGCGCAGATCGAACTCGACCGGCGCATGCTTCAGGATCGCATCGACGCCATCAAGCGCGAGCTGGCGGATGTCGTGAAGACACGGGATCTGCATCGCAAGGGCCGGCGCAAGGTGCCGTATCCGATCGTCGCCGTCGTCGGCTATACGAACGCCGGAAAATCGACGCTGTTCAACAAGATTACCGGCGCCGGCGTCGTCGCGATGGACCAGGTGTTCGCGACGCTCGATCCGACGATGCGCGAGGTGAAGCTGCCGAGCGCGCGCCGCATCATTCTCTCCGATACGGTCGGCTTCATTTCCGATCTGCCGACGATGCTCGTCGCGGCCTTTCGCGCAACGCTCGAAGAGGTCGTCGAAGCCGATCTCATTCTGCACGTCCGCGATATCGCGCATGAAGAGACGGATGCGCAGGCCCGCGACGTCGAGCAGGTGCTGGGCGATCTCGGCATCGACACGTTGCCCGTCGATAGCCACATCCTGGAAGTCTGGAACAAGATCGATCTGCTTTCGCATGATCGACGCGCTGAGCTACAACACGAGACGCAGCGGGACGACGGTCAACCTGTCCTCGTTTCGGCGGCAACAGGCGAGGGGATCGCGCCGCTTCTCGATGCCATCGACAAGCGATTGGGCGCGGCCGACGAGATCATCGATGTCATCGTCCCGGGCAGCGAAGGGCAGCTTCTCAACTGGCTGCATGAGACGTGCGAAGTGCTGACACGCGAAGTTCGCAAGGACGGCAGCCTCGAATTGCGCCTGCGTCTGCCGAGTGAAAAAAAACTCCGGGTTTTAGCGCAACTCCGAAAAGCAGGTTTGCAGGCTTAGCGTCCACGGCTAGAGTGCGCCGCATGGATCAGCAACATGTCACCTGTTGCATAACCGGCGGCGGGCCGGCGGGCATGATGCTCGGAGTGCTGTTGGCGCGCGCCGGCGTCGACGTTCTCGTTCTCGAAAAGCATAAGGACTTCCTGCGCGACTTTCGCGGCGACACCGTTCATCCCTCGACATTGCAGATGATGGATGAACTGGGGTGGCTCGACGAATTTCTGCAACTTCCGCACCAGAAGGTCTTCAGGCTCACGGGCCAGTTCGGAGACACGCGGCTGACGATCGGCGACATGTCGCATTTGCCGGTCAAGACGAAATACATCGCGCTGATGCCGCAATGGGACTTCCTAAATTTTCTTGCCTCGAAGGGCCGCGCTTATCCGAAATTCCATCTTCGAATGAATGCCGAAGCCGTCGGTCTTGTGTTCGACGGCGATCGGGTTGCGGGCGTCAACGTCAAGACAGCCGACGGACCGCTGACGGTCAGCGCCGATCTTGTCGTCGCCGCCGATGGACGCTCGTCGATCCTGCGCAAATCCGCAGGGCTCGTCAGCGAAGATTTCGGTGCGCCGATGGACGTGATGTGGTTTCGCCTGCCGCGGCTGCCAACCGACACCGAAGAAACGCAGGCGCGCTTCGATGCCGGACATCTGTTCGTCATGCTCCAACGCGGCGACTATTGGCAGTGCGCCTACGTCATTCCGAAAGGCGGCGATGCGAAAGTGCGCGCCGCCGGACTTGACGCTTTCCCAAGTCGGTCGGCGCGCTCGTGCCCTTCGAACCGGACCGTGCGAACGCAATTCCGGACTGGGATCACGTCAAGCTGCTCACCGTGGCTGTCG
>DATLJG010000078.1:0-4838 GCA_035538995.1 Hyphomicrobium sp.
CGTCACCGCATCGACGATAGCCGCGTCACCCGCCGAAACACGATCGACGATGCCCGCCGCCTGGCCGATCGCCGCGATGCCGAGCGCCTTGGCGACGACGGCGACATGGCTCTGGCTCGATCCGTCCTCGACGACGAGCCCACGCAGGCGGCTGCGATCATAGTCGAGCAGTTCAGCCGGCCCCATCGTCCGCGCGACAAGGATCGCATCGGCCGGCAAGCCGCTGCCGTCCTCGGAACTCTTGAGACGGCCCGCCAGCACCCGCAGAAGCCGATCGGAAAGATCGTCGAGATCGCGCTGACGCTCGCGCCAATAGGTATCGTGCTGGCGCAGCATGCGCGTGCGCATCGCGTTCTGCACGCGCTCGACTGCGGCTTCCGCCGTCAGCCCGCCCTCGACGGCTTCACGCAGGCGCCGGTGCCAGCCCTTGTCGTGTGCGAACATGCGATAGGCTTCGAGCACATCGCGATGCTCGCCGATCGACGACAGATGCTCCTGCTCGAACATCTCATCGATATGCGCTTGCAGCCTTGTGAGCGCCACTTCAAGCCGCTCGGTCTCCGCTACCGGATTATCCGAGAGCAGATGGGTGACGACGATGCGGGGTTCGTGCAGCACGACATGCCCCAGCGCAATGCCCTCCGACAGCGGCTCGCCTTCGATCGCCATCGGCTGCGACAGGGAAATTTCAAGCGCCGCCCCGGTTCCGGCGACGGCGCCGGAAACAAGGTTTTCCGCGATCACCATCGCAGTCGCCTGCAGAACCTCGACGTCTTCGTCGGAGTATTCCTTCGGCATCCGGTTCTGAATGACGAGCACGCCGAGAACCTGACCGGCGCGCGAAATCGGCACCGCCAGCAGCGAATGATAGACTTCTTCACTCGTCTCCGGCCGGTAGGAAAACGCCGGGTGGCTCGAAGCCTCCGGTTCGTTGACCGTCACGCCGAGTTCGGAGCAGCGGCCAACCAGACCCTCGCCACGCTTCATGCGCGTTCTATGGACGGCGGACGGGTTAAGACCCTCGGTCGCGAAAAGCTCAAGCGAGCCGTCCTGGCGCTTCAGGTAGATCGAGCAGACTTCCGCGACCATGACGCCGGAGATTTGCCGGACGATGCGATCCAGCTTCTCCTGGCCCTCGCCGTCTTCGGCCATGATTTCGCGCAGCCTGCGCATGATGACGCGAAGCGACGTTTCGCTCGGTAACGGTCTCGGGTCATCACGCCGCGTGATCATGCCAATCGTCCCGCCCCCAGGGGCAGCCCATCACAAGGGTAAATCGGACGCGGCCGAAAGCGGGCCGCGCCTAGTCGCTGTCCAAGCCGTACGCCGTGTGCAAGGTACGAACGGCGAGTTCGGCATAGGCCGCATCGATCAATACACTGATTTTAATCTCGGACGTCGAGATAGCGTGTATGTTGATGCCTTTTTCCGAAAGAGTCTTAAACATTTGCGCGGCGACACCGGCATGGCTGCGCATGCCGACGCCGATGACCGAAATCTTCACCACATCGGCCGAACTCTTGATATCGAAGTGACCGATATCGGCCTTCGCCCTTTTCAGAACGTCGAGCGCACGAGGCAGCTCGGCCGCCTGCACGGTGAACGTCATGTCCGTGTGCTTGCCGTCCGGCGTCACGTTCTGGACGATCATATCGACGTTGATGCTGGCATCCGACAGCGGCCCGAAGATGCGCGCCGCGACACCCGGCTTATCGTCGACCTTCAGAAGGGTCACCTTGGCTTCGTCCTTGGCGTAGGCGATGCCGCTCACGACCTGCTGTTCCACGATCTCTTCCTCGTCGCAAACGATGGTTCCGATATTTTCGATATTGTTCGGGCTGAAGGGCTGCATGGCGTCCGGCGCCACGAAGCTCGAAAGCACGCGCGTCTTCATCTTGTAGACCATCGCCAGTTCGACCGAGCGGGTCTGCAACACTTTCGAGCCGAGCGACGCCATCTCCAGCAT
Organism: Hyphomicrobium sp.; assembly: GCA_035538995.1. Taxonomy (GTDB): domain Bacteria; phylum Pseudomonadota; class Alphaproteobacteria; order Rhizobiales; family Hyphomicrobiaceae; genus Hyphomicrobium_B. Next base: position 1,967 of record DATLJG010000078.1, read on the forward strand.
TTCTTCGTACGAGACTTTGGCGAGCCGTCGCGCCTTCGGCACAATGCGCGGATCGGTTGTGTAAACGCCATCGACATCCGTATAGATGTCGCAAACGTCGGCTTCGAGCGCCACCGCCACCGCCACCGCGCTCGTGTCGGAGCCGCCCCGGCCGAGCGTCGCAACGCGATCGGATTTCGGCTCGATGCCCTGAAAGCCGGTGATGACGGCGATTTCGCCTGTATCGATATGCTTTTTAAGATCGCTGCCCGGAATGTCGAGGATGCGCGCCGCCCCGTGCGCCGCACTCGTCTTGATGGGCACCTGCCATCCCGTCCACGACCGCGCCTTGAGCCCCATCGCCTGCAGTGAGATCGCCAGGAGCCCGGCCGTCACCTGCTCACCGGTCGCAACCACCGCATCGTATTCACGTGAATCATACAGGGGCGAGGCTTCCTTCACCCAGGCAACGAGCTGATTGGTGACGCCCGACATCGCCGAGACGACCACCGCCACCTTGTTACCGGCATCGACCTCGCGCTTGACGTGACGCGCCACGTTCTGGATGCGCTCGATGTTGGCGACCGACGTGCCGCCGAATTTCATCACAACCGTCGCCATCCTGGTGGGGCTTCCCGTGCCTGCTGCAAGCTCGCACGGGCCCAGAAACGGACCGGCTGAGCCTTAATGTCTGGAATGAGTCACGCGCTTCTTAGCGGCTCGCGTGTTTCCCGGCAATAACCGAAAGCCGGGACCAAGGAAGGATGTGACGTCGCCGACCGCCACCCTGCGCTTGACAAGCGCCCCGCCGGACTGGCGACTACAGGCAACGGAGCCTTTTGATGACCGCCGCCAAGCACGCCAACGACACGACTGCCCGAAACGCCACGCTCGATCCCGAAGAGGTGGAGCGTTTTTCCCGGCTCGCCGCCGAATGGTGGGATCCGCAAGGCAAATTCCGCCCGTTGCATCAAATTGGGCCACCCCGGCTGTCGTTCGTTCGGGATCGAGTTGTAGCGAACTTCAATCGCGACGCGCTGGCGCTGCGGCCGCTGACCGGCCTGACGGCGCTCGACGTCGGTTGCGGTGGCGGCCTCGTCGCCGAACCGCTGGCCCGCATGGGCGCCACGGTCACCGCCATCGATCCCTCCGAACGCAATATCGCGATCGCGAAAAGCCACGCCGAGGCGCAAGGGCTCGGCATCGACTACCGCGCCGTCCGAGTCGAAGATCTCGTCGCGAGCGGAGAGGTGTTCGACGTCGTTGCCTGTCTTGAGGTCGTCGAGCACGTTCCCGATCCGCAAAAATTCATCGCGGAATGCGCCGCCCTCGTCCGGCCCGGCGGCGTCGCCATTTTCTCGACGCTCAATCGCACCTTCAAGGCATGGGCGCTGGCGATCGTTGGCGCCGAATACGTTCTCGGATGGCTGCCGCGCGGAACCCATCAGTGGGACCGGTTCATCACGCCCGACGAGTTGGCGCACTATGCAGAGTCCGGTGGGCTCGCGGCGCCGAGTTTCGAAGGCATTACCTACAATCCGCTGCGCGACGTCTGGTCCCGCGATCCCGATACGGACGTGAATTATCTGATGTCGGCGCAAAAACCTGCGTCACCCGGAGCAGCCTAGTTACAGGACAAGACCTGCATGTTCCCGATCGGCGATGACGATACTTCTCTCCGAACCACGCCAATTGTGACCTACGGTCTGATCGCGGCCAACGTGCTTTTCTTTCTCGTGGAACTGAACGGCGGCGACCGCTTCATCCAGGATTGGGCCTTCATTCCAAGCCGCTTCACCCACGATCCGACTGGCAACATGCCGACGCTCTTCTCCGCGATGTTCATGCACGGCGGCTGGATGCACCTCTTCGGCAACATGCTCTATCTCTACATCTTCGGCGACAACGTCGAAGACCGCTTCGGCCATTTCGGATTCTTCGCGTTCTACGTTGTGTGCGGAATAGCGGCGACGTTCGCGCAGTATTATTTCAACGCCGGCTCGAACATTCCGAACGTCGGAGCCTCGGGCGCCATCGCCGGTGTGCTCGGCGCCTACATCCTCATGTTTCCGCACGCCCGCGTCGATGTGCTCGTCATCCGCCAAATCATCTCGCTGCCGGCGATTGCCGTCATCGGTTTCTGGATCGTCCTGCAGCTTTTCAGCGGTTTTGGCTCCATCGGCCGCACTGACGAGACGGCGGATGTGGGTGGCGTCGCCTACATGGCCCACGTCGGCGGCTTCGTCGCGGGGCTTGTATTGGCCTTTCTATTGGGCGGGCGCGGTGGTCCGTCGCGAACCGCCTGAAGAGGCCATAAGGCGCTTGACCCTCGGGGGCAGCTGTGGTGATAGCTGGGCCTGAAATCGAGGAACGTCGGCCGCAAAAAGCATAGACGGCGACACCGTCCTCGATTTATTGCTTTGCGAACAAAGCCTGTGCCGCCTTAGCTCAGTTGGTTAGAGCGCTAGATTGTGGATCTAGAGGTCCCCGGTTCAACTCTGGGAGGCGGTACCATTCGCATCGGCCGGCTAAGACCGCGCGCCCGCATTTTCTGACCGTCTCCCCCATCAATGAACGCCTCGGCCACGGCTGAGCATCGTCGTTGGTCAGCTGTCCCGCGCGATGTGCCAGTCGTCGCTCCGTAGCCGCCATATCGATGGCGATTAACGACGCTTTCGCAACAAATCAGCGCGTTCCGCCCTAACGCTAGCGACGGATATTGCGCCGAAACACGTCATCCCTCCGACACCGGACTTGCATTGAGTTTCATGTGAGGCAAACTGGCGACGGGATGGCCGTCAGCACCGCCGCGACGGCTCGAGACTAAAAAGGACACTGAAGCATTGGCGGACGACCTAATTTCTGAGGACCTCCGTGATTTCATCCTCAGACA